>JBBSSV010000135.1:0-5544 GCA_038241705.1 Burkholderiales bacterium
ACTAGATTCACGCCGCTCTACCGGCGCGGTGTATTGGGAAGGCGCGATGACGGTATATCGGGACGATCAGGCCAAGCAGCCAGTTGGACGTGGCTACCTGGAAATGACCGGCTATACCGAAGCCCTCAAACTCTGACACCATCCTATCAAGGTACTGTTTCTGCATGCGCACATCCTCTTCTGCCGGCCAAGCCTCTGGCCAAGACACGCCCGAACCAGCCAAGGCCGCTCTGTCCACGCTGTCCGGCCTGCTGCCTTTCTTGCGTCCCTACCGCAAGCAGTTCCTGCTGGCCGCCATCGCCTTGCTGGTAGCCGCCGCCGCGACCTTGGCCGTGCCCTATGCCTTTCGCCAGATGATCGATCTGGGCTTTGGCGGCATGGGGGTCTTGCCCGGAGCCAGCGCGGCGCTCTCTACCGCCGGCACCATCAGCACCGCCAGCGCCCATGTGGACCGCTACTTTCTGGCGCTGTTTGGGGTAGCCTCGGTCCTAGCCGTGGCCACAGCGGCTCGGTTTTACCTGGTGTCGTGGCTAGGCGAAAGAGTGACCGCCGACATACGCAGCGCGGTCTATCGCCATGTCGTCAGCCAAAGTCCACAGTTTTTTGAAACCACCCAGACCGGCGAAGTTCTGTCGCGCCTGACCACTGATACCACTCTGATCCAAGCCATGGTCGGCACCAGCATTTCCATGGCGCTACGCAATACGCTGCTGTTCGTTGGTGGCATGGGAATGCTGTTTTTCACCAGCGTCAAGCTCACGGCCATCATTGTTGTCATGCTGCTGGCTGTGGTCGTGCCCATTATTTTGTTCGCACGCCGGGTGCGGACCTTGTCGCGTGCTTCGCAAGACCGGATTGCCGATGCCTCGGCCTTGGCTGGTGAAATCCTGAATGCCATGCCGACCGTCCAGGCCTTTACTCAAGAGGAGCGGGAAAACCAACGCTTTGGCCGTCTGGTCGACGCTGCCTTTGGTACCTCGGTCCAGCGCATCCAGGCGCGTTCACTGCTGACGCTGGTGGCGATTTTTCTGATCTTTGGAGCGATTGTGTTCGTGCTCTGGCTCGGTGCCCAAAACGTCATTGCAGGCCAGATGACCGCGGGTGAACTTGGGCAGTTCGTGCTGTATGCCGTCTTGGTTGCCGGCGCAATCGGCGCGTTGTCAGAAGTTTTGGGCGACGCCCAGCGTGCGGCTGGTGCTACCGAGCGTCTGCTGGAACTGCTATCAGCATCTTCGCCAGTACAAACTCCTGAGCAAGCAAAGCCCCTGCCTCAGCGGCAAGCTGCTGGGGCTCGGCTAGACTTGAAAAACCTGACTTTCTCATACCCTTCACGTCCGGGTACTCCGACAATTGTCGACGTCTCGCTCCGGGTTAGGCCCGGTGAAACCGTGGCCATCGTCGGCCCCTCTGGAGCCGGCAAGACCACCCTATTCCAATTGCTACTGCGTTTTTACGACCCTCAGGCTGGACGCATTGCACTCGACGGCGTCGACATCCGCAGCTTGTCCTTGCAGGACCTGCGCCACGCCATCGGCATCGTACCGCAGGATACGGTCATTTTTTCTGCCAATGCCATGGAAAATATCCGCTATGGCCGCCCCGACGCCACTAATGCCGAGGTGCTGGCAGTTGCACACCAAGCCGCTGCCCATGAATTCATCGAACGCCTGCCCGAGGGCTATCAGGCCTTCTTGGGCGAGCGGGGCGTGCGCCTGTCCGGTGGCCAGCGCCAGCGCATCGCCATCGCCCGCGCCCTTCTCAAAAACCCGCCTTTACTGCTGTTGGACGAAGCCACCAGTGCACTCGACGCCGAATCCGAACGGCTGGTGCAAGTAGCATTGGAAAATGCCATGGCTGGCCGCACCACCTTGGTCATCGCGCATCGCCTGGCGACGGTGCAACGGGCGGATCGTATTCTGGTTATGGAAGACGGCCGGATTGTGGAGACCGGCACGCATACTGAGCTGGTCGACAAGGGCGGGCTTTATGCGAGCTTGGCAGCATTACAGTTTGGGCAGGAATAAGCCTGGCTTAACAGTTTGAAAAACGTGTTTCAAACCATTCACCACGCTTGGCTTTCTTCAGCCAATTCCAAATTTTGATGCTGCGTTTAAAATAAAAACCCGCTTAGTTGGCGGGTTTTTTAGGCAGAGATGCATCTCTTTGGTTTGAGCACTTCAGACAATCATCTTTGAGGTTTAGACACAGGTTACTTCTTCGCCTCCCCTCTTTCATTTATCCACCACCTCACCGTCCTGCAAGATGACGTTCACATCCAGCACTTCCAGATTATTCTGACGGTCGAGCGAAATTTTGATGTCGTTCGCATTGACCTTGGTGTACTTGGAGATGACGGCGATAAGTTCTTCGCGCAGGGCCGGCAAGAAGTCGGGGCCAGGGCCACTGCGCTCACGCGCAATGATAATCTGCAAGCGCTCCTTGGCAGCCGTGGCTGTCTTGGGCTTGCTGTTGAATAAAAACGAGAGTAGCGCCATGTCACTTACCCTTAAAAATTCTCTGGAACAAGCCAGGCTTTTGATAAGTCGTAAAGCGCAGGGGAACTTCCTCACCTAGGAAACGTGCTACCACGTCCTGGTAGGCTTGCGCTACGTCGCTGCCTTCCATGTGAATGGCAGGGTTGCCTTGGTTAGAGGCGTGCAGCACGGATTCTGATTCAGGAATGATCCCGATTAAGGGAATGCGCAGGATTTCCTGAACATCATTATAGGACAGCATCTCGCCGGCATCGACGCGCTTAGGAACGTAGCGGGTGATCAGCAGGTGCTCCTTGACTGGTTCGCCGCCGTCTTTGGCGCGACGCGACTTGGCCTGGATGATCCCAAGAATGCGATCGGAGTCACGTACCGATGAAACTTCCGGGTTGCTGACGATGATGGCTTCGTCGGCAAAAGTCAGGGCCATGACGGCGCCATGCTCAATGCCGGCGGGCGAATCGCAGACAATGTAGTCGAACTCCATGGCCGCCAAGTCTTTCAGCACGCGCTCGACGCCTTCTTCAGTCAATGCATCCTTGTCGCGCGTCTGAGAAGCAGGCAGCACAAACAGGTTTTCACAATGCTTGTCCTTGATCAGCGCTTGATTAAGGCTGGCGTCTTGGTTCAGGACGTTGACTAGGTCATACACCACGCGTCGCTCGCAGCCCATAATCAGGTCAAGGTTACGTAGGCCCACATCGAAGTCGATGACCACGGTTTTGTAGCCGCGCATGGCCAGGCCCGAAGCAATGCTGGCACTGGAAGTGGTCTTGCCGACCCCGCCCTTTCCGGACGTAACGACGATGATTTTTGCCACAGGCTAACTCCTTGTTATAGATTTGATTGGTTGCGCAGACAGAACGATGCAATCAATGCATACATAGGCTGCCTGCTTTATAGCTTGGCCAAGTTCATGGCGGTAATGTCGATTTTTTGCCCGTTCAGGCGGACCTCTACCGGCGCACGCACGAATTCATGCGGCAGTCCGTTTTCAAAATTACGGTATACCCCGGCAATCGAAACTAGTTCCGCTTCCATGCATAGTGCGAAAATACGGGCGTCGTCGTTGCCGCTGGCTCCGGCCAAAGCCCGACCGCGCAAGGGGGCATAGACGTGAATGCTGCCATCTGCGATCACTTCGGCGCCGTTGTTGACGGCAGCCGTCACAATCAAATCGCGCCCTTTGGCATAAACGCGCTGTCCAGCGCGTATCGGCGTATCGATGATCATGGCTGGCTGTTCGCCGCCTTCAGTTGAAGCCATCTGGGAAGAGATCGGAGCCCGCATGGGATTAGAGTCGATTATTACTGCTTCCTGTTCATCTTCGGCGGTGCGATGAGGGGTGACTTCGGTATCCAGGCTCAGACCCTGCGCCAAGATGTCGCCCACCATGTCTGGCGATGCATTGCGTACAGCTACGGGATTGAGTCGGTAATAACGGAAGAGCGCGACCAGTGCCGCCCAGTTGGGCATGGGCTCGCTTGGTGGAATGCTACCGATATCGAAGATCGCCGGCTCACCATCGAAATAGTCCGTATCGCCATTGGTGATTTCATGCATGGCGGCGTTGAGAGCATCAACATCGGTCTTGCGCAAAAGGACGGCTACTGCAACCACCGTAGATATCTTCAGTTCCAGTGGGCTGGAAACAGGGACTTTTGACATGGTTTATTGAATCTTTTTCATCTGGGGCCCAACAGGAATAATCAGGAATACATCTGAGTATGCCTCACCTGTCTAGCTCAACCGGTACAAAGACAGCTTGCCGTGAAATACCAAGACAGGCTGACGCTTTCTGGCGGCAATTCGACCCTGGCAAACCGCGATTCGCCTTGGCCGCGCTGCTACTGCGGTGCGGCGAAGATTATACCTACTGACAGCGGGGCTTTTTCAAGTTTCGTTACGGGCGGTTAAGTCTGCTGAGAAATAACGCCTAGAACCATGCGCTTCGGACCATTTAACGACAATGCTAATCGTAGCAACGGCCCAAAATCCGCCTGCCCACTCCAGCTTCCAGTCCAATGTCGTAAAATGTCCAGTTTTGGCCGTTGCCGCATCCGCTTTCCAGCACATGGGCAGCGTCGTCAACCGGCACCACGGAAACAGGGGTAGAAATCCTTTCATGCGTCAATACCTCGATCTCATGCGCCACGTCCTTGACCACGGCGCAGAAAAATCCGACCGTACCGGCACCGGAACCCGCTCGGTGTTTGGCTACCAGATGCGCTTCGACCTAGCAGATGGTTTTCCGCTGGTCACGACCAAGAAACTGCACCTGCGCTCCATCATCCACGAATTGCTATGGTTTCTGTCTGGCGACACTAACGTGCGCTACCTGCAGGAGAACGGCGTCTCGATTTGGAACGAATGGGCCGACGATCAAGGCTCTTTAGGTCCGATTTATGGTGCGCAATGGCGCAGTTGGCCAAGCGCTGGCGGTGAAACCATCGACCAGATCAGCGAAGTGCTGGAGCAGATCAAGACTAATCCCGATTCGCGTCGCTTAATTGTCTCGGCCTGGAATGTTGGTCAGTTGTCCGAAATGGCTCTGGCACCCTGCCATTGCCTGTTCCAGTTTTATGTTGTCGAGGGCAAGCTGTCCTGCCAGTTGTACCAGCGCAGCGCTGATATTTTCTTGGGCGTGCCCTTCAACATTGCCAGCTACGCGCTGTTGACACGTATGATGGCGCAGCAAGCCGACCTGGAAGTAGGTGACTTCGTCTGGACCGGAGGCGACTGCCACCTGTACAGCAACCACCTGGAGCAAACGCGGGAACAATTGTCGCGTGTACCTCGGGCCATGCCCAAGCTGGACATCAAGCGCCAGCCTGACAGCCTGTTTGATTACCGTTTCGAGGATTTCGAGATCGTCAATTACGAAAGCCATACCGCCATCAAAGCGCCGGTTGCCGTCTAGCCATGACCATTCTTTCTCTGATTGTAGCTATCGACCACCAGGGCGGCATCGGCCGCGACAATACCCTGCCTTGGTATCTGCCGGAAGATTTGGCCTTCTTCAAGCGCACCACGACTGGCCACACCATCATCA
>JBBSSV010000136.1:0-5541 GCA_038241705.1 Burkholderiales bacterium
GATCAAGGTAGTGTGCAGAGACTGGTAGCCATTGAGCTTGGGAATGGCGATATAGTCTTTAAACTTGCCAGGCATGGGCTTGTAAAGCGCATGCAAGGTGCCAAGTGCCACATAGCAGTTGGCAAAGCTGTCGACCACGATACGAAAGCCATACACATCCAACACCTGTGAAAACGTCAGCTGCTTGTTGCGCATCTTGCGATAGATACCAAACAAGGTTTTTTCACGGCCCTGAATCTGGACCGGAATGCCTGATGCGCGCAAAGTATTGCTAGCCGACTCCATGATCTTGCTGACGACTTCGCGCCGATTGCCGCGCGCCGCCTTAACCGCCTTGGATATTGTCTTGTAGCGGAAGGGATACATGTGTGCGAACGACAGATCCTGCAATTCGCGGTAGATGGTGTTCAGTCCCAGTCGGTGCGCGATTGGGACATAGACCTCCATCGTCTCGAGTGCGATGCGCCGCTTTTTTTCCGGAATCATCACGCCCAGCGTGCGCATGTTGTGCAAGCGGTCGGCCAGTTTCACCAGAATTACGCGCACATCGCGCGCCATAGCCAGCAGCATTTTACGGAAATTCTCCGCCTGCACGTCGATCTGGCTTTGGAACTCTAGCTTGTCAAGCTTGGACAGGCCATCTACCAAGGCGGCAACCGGTGCGCCAAAACGCTCGAGTAGTTCATTCTTGGGAACGTCCTGATCTTCCATGACGTCGTGGAGCAAGGCCGCCATGATGGCTTGGGCGTCCAGTTTCCAGTCGGCACAGATCTCAGCCACCGCAATCGGGTGCGAGATATACGGCTCGCCTGATTTGCGCATCTGGCCCAGGTGCTTCTCGTCTGCGAAGCGATAAGCCTCATGCACTTGACGTAATTCGGAGGGTGAGAGGTATTCAGCCAGCTTGTTATTGAGCGCCGAGACCGAGACCACGCCTGGATTTAGTGGCACAGGCGGCTCCCCCTTGCGCGCGCCAGGCTTACCGGCCGCGCCTTCCGACGTGGCCGGTAGAGTTGAAAGCATCGATTTTGCAGAATGCATATCCATACTTAACCTTTACCAGCGCATTGAGGTTTAGTCCAGCCGTGAACTCAGACCGGGACTTTTTTAAGCAGTTCCAGACCGACTTTGCCTGCAGCGATTTCACGCAACGCCGTGACAGCGGCTTTGTTGCGAGACTCCACCTTTGGAGCATGACCTTGCAGCAATTGGCGCGCACGGTAGGTGGCCACCAGGGTCAGCTGAAAGCGATTCGGAATTTGTTTTAAGCTATCTTCAATAGTGATGCGGGCCATGGCTGGGACACTCCGAGTGTAAAAGGTAAACGAGAAAGATGAGGTGGCCGGAAGCGATTTCTTACGATTTGGCCGAAGCCCGACACCTGTATGGTTTGATAGTAGCGCACTATGCCATGCGGGCGGCAATGCCAAGTTGAGAAAACAGAGGCTGATGGCGCACGGCTTGGGCGGAAAAACGGCAGCGGGTGGCTCCGACCACAGCTCGCAACTCTTCCAAAGCGCTTGTAAATGATTGATTAATAATAACATATTCAAATTCTGGGGCATGGGCGATCTCTCCGCCAGCCGCCAGAATACGGCGTGCAATCACGTCTTTTTCGTCCTGTCCGCGCTTTTCAAGTCTTTCCTGCAAGGCAGCAATCGACGGCGGCAAAATGAAGACACTAACCGCTTCAGGAAACTGTTTTTTAACCTGCAACGCGCCCTGCCAGTCGATTTCCAGTAGCACATCCGAGCCGGCCGCCATCTGTTCGGCAATCCTGATACGTGAAGTGGCGTAGTAATTGCCGTGGACCTGGGCCGACTCGAGAAACTCGTGGGCGGCGTGTTTGGCGTGAAACGCTTCCACAGAAATGAAATGATATTCGCGGCCATTTTGTTCGCCTGGACGGGGGGGGCGCGTAGTGTAGGAAATGGACAGGCTGATATGCGGCTCTTGCTCAAGCAGAGCATTTACCAGGGTGGATTTTCCCGCGCCGGAAGGAGCAGCAACCACGAATAGGTTGCCTGCGGATGCAGTAGGCATGAATATTCCAGTGAAAAACCTAGTTTGCCTTGGCAGAAAAGCCGCGCAAACGGAGGATGGCGGGAGCAGTACCCGACAGGCAAACCAGGCAGAAAATAACGGCTGAATCAGGGTGCGATTGTAGCAGCGCTGCGATTTTTCGTTGGCGACACAAGGCTGGGGGAATTGCCTGGCTGCACGTTGCCAACTGGGATGGTGTAGTCGGATTTATTCTAGATTCTGGACCTGTTCGCGCATCTGTTCGATCAGCAGTTTCATCGCCATTGCGGCATCGGCAAGTTCCTTGGCAGCGGCCTTGGAACCGAGCGTATTAGCCTCGCGGTTGAGCTCCTGCATCATGAAATCTAGGCGCTTGCCGACTAGTCCGCCCTTGGACAAGATATGTCGAGTTTCCTGCAAATGCGCAGCCAGCCGGTTCAGCTCTTCGGCCACATCAATGCGAATGCCGTAGAGCGTGACTTCCTGGCGGATGCGCTCCTGCATGTCTTCCATGTTGGGCGTGTTTGTCGTCGTAGCTTCTGCTGGTTCCAGCGCCAGGCCCAGTGCTTTTTGCATGCGTTCAATCGTTTTTTGCTGGAACTGCGTCACCAGTTGTGGGACGAGGGGTGCGATCTGCTCGACGATGGTTTCGATGTCGTCGATGCGTGTCAGTAGCATCGTCTTCAAAGCCGCGCCTTCGCGCTGGCGGGAGTCAATAAAGTTGCTCAGCACATCCTGCATGGCCGTCTTGACTTCGGCCTGCATGCTGTCCTGATTGGTTTCAGGCTCGGCCAGCACGCCGGGCCAACGCAGTAATTCGTACACGGACAATGGCGCGGCATCGATGAATTGGCTGCGTACGGCGCCTTGCAGGTCAGCAAGAGTTGCCAGCAGCGACTGATTTAGCGCCAGGTCGTTGCCTTCAGCGCTCTTGCGACCAAAGCTCAGCCGGCATTCCACCTTGCCGCGAGTGGCCTTTGTCATGATCGCTTCGCGTAAAAGTGGCTCAAACGCGCGCAGTTCATCATTGATGCGGAACTGCAGATCAAGAAAGCGGGAGTTGACACTTTTGAGTTCAATGGTCATTGTGCCGCCTGCGGTTTCACGCGTTAGGGCCGCGTAGCCAGTCATGCTGGAAATTGTCAAAATTGAGTCCTTAAATGAGCATGCCCATGAGGGGCTTGTAAAAGGCAAAAGTGCGGAAGAGAGGCTGCCGCTGTGTGCCGACAAACGGCAGTATTGTAAAGAAAAATTAAGAGTGACAGCAGCGCTTGCCAGGCAAAGCATGCCTCGGTGTGCTAAACAAACGATCAATCGAACGAACGAATGAACGAACGTCGCTGGTCTGGCAAGCCAAGCTTTCTTGCGCATGCTGGGGGCCAAGGGCTACCATGCGCACCTGTTCGCCAAAAGCCCAACTGTCATCGTCTTGCCCGGCCCTGTATTACTTGGGCATTTTCTGGTCGCTTTATTCATTCATTTTTTTCAAAAGAATATTCATGCAAACTCTTCGCCCCAGCGGTCGCGCCGCCAATGCTTTGCGCGCTGTGCGCATCACGCGTCATTACACCAAGCACGCTGAGGGTTCGGTGTTGATTGAATTTGGTGATACCCGGGTGCTGTGCACAGCCAGCCTGGAAGATCGTGTGCCCGGCTTCCTGAGAGGACAGGGGCGCGGCTGGCTGACAGCCGAGTACGGCATGCTTCCACGCTCTACCAACACCCGCATGGACCGCGAAGCCGCACGCGGCCGCCAATCTGGCCGCACCCAGGAAATCCAGCGCCTGATCGGTCGCTCCTTGCGCGCTGCATTTGATTTAGAAGCCTTTGGCGAGCGCACCCTGCAACTGGACTGCGACGTGATCCAAGCCGATGGAGGCACGCGTACGGCAGCCATTACCGGCGCTATGGTGGCTGCTTACGATGCATTTTCCCGTTTGGTGACAGCTGGTGAATTACCGGCCGTGCCACTCAAGCATTTCGTTGGCGCCATCTCTGTGGGTGTTTATCAAGATACGCCAGTGCTCGACCTAGATTATGTGGAAGACTCGGGTTGTGGCACAGACATGAATGTGGTCATGACTGAAGAAGGCAATTTCATCGAAGTGCAGGGAACAGCCGAGGGGGGAGCCTTTGATCGCGCGGCCATGAATGCCATGATGGATCTGGCTCATGATGGAATCGACGAGTTGATCCGCATGCAAAAGCAGGCATTAGAAATTTCCGTCTGAAGACAGCTTGATACGCTGAAAAATCATCGTCAAACAAGGCTTCATGCCGGTCAGGCGATTGTCATTCAATGGCCGGACCTGTAAAATCTGCAACCTTTCCCGCCATTACCTCACATCTTATATGGCCATCTTCGTTCATAAATACGGCGGCACTTCGATGGGCTCAACCGAGCGCATCAAAAATGTTGCCAAGCGTGTCGCCAAGTGGCACGACGCCGGTCACCAACTCGTGGTCGTTCCTTCTGCAATGTCTGGTGAAACTAACCGCTTGCTGGGCTTGGCCAAGGAAATCATGGACAGGCCGGACCCGCGTGAGCTCGACGTGCTCGCGTCCACAGGCGAACAAGCCTCGGTTGCTCTGCTGGCTATGGCGTTGCATGCCGTCGGTAAGGAAGCGGTTTCCTACGCTGGCTGGCAAGTACCAGTGAAAACGGATTCCGCCTACACCAAGGCCCGCATCAAATCTATCGACGATGCGCGTGTGCGTGAGCAACTGGATGCCGGAAAAATCGTGATAATCACCGGCTTTCAGGGCATCGATGACGTGGGCAACATTGCCACGCTGGGTCGCGGCGGCTCCGACACTTCTGCCGTGGCTATCGCCACTGCCATGCAAGCGCGCGAATGCTTGATTTTCACAGATGTGGACGGCGTCTACACCACCGATCCACGTTTGGTCACGGATGCGCGCCGCCTAGACACGGTGACCTTTGAAGAAATGTTAGAAATGGCCTCAATGGGGTCCAAGGTGCTGCAGATTCGCTCTGTGGAGTTTGCCGGCAACTACCACATGCCGATTCGCGTGCTGTCATCGCTGACCGACCCCTTAATTCCGCTGGAAGAAGAAGCCAACTCCGGCACACTCATCACGTTCGAGGAAGACACCAACATGGAACAAGCCGCCGTAACCGGAATTGCGTTCAGTCGCGACGAAGCTAAGATTACGTTGATGTCGGTGCCAGATCGTCCGGGCGTGGCCTATCAGATCTTGGGCCCGGTAGCCGATGCCAACATCGAAGTCGACATGATCATCCAGAATCAATCGGTGGAAGGTAAGAACGACCTGACTTTCACCGTCCCGCGCGGCGAATACAACCGCGCCATGGACGTGCTGGAGCGCGGTGTGCAAGAGCATATCGGAGGCGGCACGATTGCAGGGGATACAAAGGTCTCCAAAGTTTCCATCGTCGGTGTCGGCATGCGCAGCCATGTGGGCGTGGCGTCTAAGATGTTCCAGACTCTGGCGGAAGAGGGTATCAACATCCAGATGATCTCAACCTCCGAAATC
>JBBSSV010000137.1:0-5529 GCA_038241705.1 Burkholderiales bacterium
CATCCCGACTATCGCCGCGTACGCCCGGATGCGCTGGAAGAAGAAGGCGAGTTAGTTGAGGCAGACGAGGACGGAAAAAAATCTGCCAAGGTTAGTAAAACCCCATCGCGCGAAATCAGAATTGATCAGGTTCGAGCGCTGGCGGACTTCATGAATATTTCCACTCACCGTCAGGGCCGGCGCATCGTGCTGTTGCAACCGGCCGAAGCTTTGAACGCGGCGGCGGCCAATGCTTTGCTCAAAACCTTGGAAGAGCCAGCTGCCGGCACAGTAGTCATATTGGTCACCCACAGTATTGATCGCTTGATGCCGACCATCGTCTCGCGCTGCCAGAAATTCCCCCTGCCGCTTCCAGCCGTTGGGGATGCGTTAGCCTGGCTGCAGGCCCAAGGTATCAGCCAGGCGCAGGACTGGCTGGCAGAGCAGGGGGGCGCACCTTTGACAGCGCTCGGTTTTGCCCAGACCGGTGCTGTTGAAGCACGGGATATTTTGCTGACCTATTTGAGCCGACCCGATGTGAGCGCGGCCCTGAGCAGTGCCGAAAAATTGCAAAAAACAGCGCCTCCAGATGTCACGCTTTGGCTACAGCGTTGGCTGTATGATTTGCTCAGCGTCAAGTTTTCCGGGCGCATACGTTATTTTCCAGGCTATCAAAAAAATCTGAATGCCTTGGCTGCCCAGGTAGAAGTGCCGGGGCTGCTGCAAAGTTTGAAAAAAATTCATGAACGGCGTGCAATTGCCAGCCATCCGCTGGCGCCACGACTGTTCATTGAGGACATGTTGCTGGATTACGCTGTCCTCTTTGCAAAAGGAATGCCATGATCGCGCCCGACCTTGCCGCCCCGCTGAGCCCGCCTGCCACCCGCACACCCACCGTCTTGTCTTTGGCAATTAAGGACAAGACTGCGCTCTACAAGGCTTACATGCCTTTTTTGATCCAGGGCGGCCTGTTTGTGCCCAGCGCCAAAAAGTATGAATTGGGCGACGAGATCTACCTGATACTGAGCTTGTTTGAAGACACAGGGAAATACCCCGTTGCCGGTAAGGTCGCCTGGGTGACACCAGCAGGCGCCAGCGCCGGCAAGCCCGCTGGCATCGGCATTCGCTTTCCGGACGATGACAGCGGCAAGCGGGCGCGACAGCGCATAGAGGAACTGCTCGGTGCAGACATTGGCCGGTCGCAGCCTACGCATACCTTGTAATCCCCCCTACTGCACAACCTTTTCTTCCAGCTCGGCTTGCCGCTTTGACAAGGATGGTTAGCGCCGTTTAACAGCAGCGGAGATGCCAAACTGGCCGAGATACCTAGAAAAGGCGAGGATGAATTGAACGAAGCACAGCTACTGTACGTCGCTATGGCCCGTGCAATGAATCAGCCGGTCATGACCTACCGTACTTCATCGATCTTCTGAAAGAAGGTCGATGAGGCCATCTTGCGAGTTAACCAATATTTGCATGGCAATGATGTCCTACAAACCGTGGCCTAAGCACTTGATATAGAGTCCTTCTTTTTTGATGCGGAGTGCTAGTGAAACCCGAGCAATCAACTTCCATCCCGCAACAAGACAAACAATCCCGCAAACCCGCTTTCATTGCTGCCGTGCTGGCCGCTGTCGGTGGCTTCGTGGACGCCGCCTGTTTCATTGGTCTATACCGTGTGTTCACGTCCCATGTCACGGGCAACATCGCCTCATTGGCCAGCCATCTCACCGAGCCAACCAAGCACCCCTTGCTGCGCCTGGAGGTCTTGTTTGCTTTCGCATTCGGGGCAATCGTGGCCTACATCGTGGCATTGCTATGCAAAAGCGTCGACAAACGAGGATCGCGTGCATATGTGCCAGTACTTGCCTGTGAAAGCGTGTGGCTGGCAGCGCTGCTGGGGACGCATTTTTATTTTGGTGCGCCGGACCATCCGGCTGCGCTTGATGCCGTGCTGCTGGTCTTTTTCGCTGGTGGCGCCATGGGAGCGCAAAGCGTTCTGGGTAAACTTCAGCATGGATTGAAGCCTTCCACGACTGTGATGACAGGCAATCTGTCCGAATGGAGCATGGCTTTGGTGGACTGCCTGCGACTCGGTCGTAGCCCTGCTGCAAAAAAAATCAGACGCGAAGGCCGGCAAAACCTGGGTCTGTTTTCAGTTGTGCTGGTGCTGTTCAGTGCTGGCGCGGCGGCTGGGGCCGTCGCGCAGTGGGAATATGGCTTTGTCGCCATGGTCGCGCCGCTTTCGCTGGTTATTGGGTTGTGTCTGCTGGCGGCCTGGCGCTAAGACATAGGTGCAGCAGCTTCTCCCACGCTTCTATTTGCGCCAAGCTTGGTATCGCTTAGTTCGATAGCAGGCACAATTGACGCACTGCTGCATGCGCGTAGCGCACCTGCCTGCTTCTCTCATCAGCGCTACAATAATGGGATGTTTATCGATTCCCACTGCCATATCAATTTCTCGACCTTTGCGGACCGCCTGCCGGAGCTTTTTGCGCGCATGGCTGACAACCAAGTCACTCATGCTTTATGTGTATCCGTCAGCCTGCCAGATTTCCCGCAGGTGCTGGGCATGGCGGAGCAATATCCGCATATCTATGCCTCGGTCGGGGTCCATCCAGACTATGAAGATACGCCCGAACCCACTGTAGAGCAGTTGGTGGAGTTAGCCGATCATCCCAAGATCGTTGCCATTGGCGAGACCGGCTTGGATTATTTTCGCTTGGAAGGCAACCTGGGATGGCAGCGCGAACGTTTTCGCACCCATATTCGGGCCTCACGTGAAACCGGCAAACCGCTGATCATCCATACTCGCTCTGCGTCGGAAGACACTTTGCGCATCATGCGCGAAGAGGGCGCGAGCGTGGATGCCGGTGGTGTCGCCGGCGTGCTGCATTGTTTTACCGAATCGCTGGAAATGGCGCGGGCTGCCATCGAGATGGGGTTCTACATTTCATTTTCCGGCATCGTGACCTTCAAGAATGCGCGCGAGTTGCAAGCCGTGGCCAAGGAATTGCCGCTGGAACGCATCCTGATCGAAACCGATGCGCCGTACCTGGCGCCGGTGCCATTTCGCGGCAAGACCAACGAACCCGGTTTCGTGGTGCACGTAGCGGAGTATTTGGCGCAGTTAAAGGGTGTGCCCCTGGAACAGGTGGCTAGGCAGACTACAGAAAATTTCTTTGAACTGTTCAAGCCATCAGTGGTGACGCCACCAGTGTTAGCGGCACACGAGTGAGTGATGAACTGCTTATCCATCGATCTGGAGTGACTTTGCCATGAATTGCACACGTCCCACTTCATCCCTGCATCGCTTTCCTTCAGCTTGGACGCGGAGCTTGAGCGCGTTATTGCTTGTGGGCTTGCTTGCAGGGGTGAACGTTCAGGCGGGTTCTTATGAGGATTACTTCAAGGCGGTCAGAACTGATAATGCCGGTAGCATGCGCGCTCTGTTGCGGCGCGGGCTGGACCCGAATCTGATCGAAGCTGTGCGGGGCGAAACCGGCCTGATGCTGGCCTTGCGCGAAGATTCCATGGATGTTTTCCAGACATTGATGAAGTCGTCTGCGCTGGACCTGAACGCCCGGGCACGAAATGGCGATACTGCTCTGATGATCGCGACTTACAAGGGTAATGTGGTAGCTGTTAAGGCTTTGCTCGCCAAAGGCGCAAATCTTCAGCAGTCTGGATGGAATGCCTTGCACTACGCTGCCGCTGCTGGACACACTGACATTGCGCGCTTGTTGTTGCAGCGTGCGCCTGAGTTGCGTGACAGCACTTCCCCGAGTGGCATGACCCCGACCATGATGGCCGCAATGGAAGGGCACATCTATATAGTCAAACTGCTGCTAGATGCCGGGGCCGACCCTTGGCTTAAAAGTCAGGGAAGCATGACGGCGACTGATTTTGCGCGGCAATACGGTCATCCGGATATAGAAGAAGGATTGGCATACCGTATGCGTAAGCGTCCTGATTCCAGGCGTTGATTGCTTCCATTTTGACATTCAGACAGGCCTGCGGGCCTGTTTTTGTTTGAAGTCCACCAGTTGGAAGTCTGCCCATTTTCTGCCGACAGGACCATTTTTCCTCCTGCTTTACATATTATTTCAAAGTCAACAAACTCCTCTATTAAATTATTGAGAGTGGCTCTAGCAAAGGGTTTCAGTCGAACCATCTGTTACGTTTATAGCAATTCTTTAAGCGTTTCAGGCCTTCCAAAAAGAGTTAATGAAACTGTAATTAATTTGCCCAGTCAGATCACACAGCCGCATCACATTGATCATGTGGCAACGATTTTTAAGCATGTTTATTTTTAATCCTTTTGGAGGAATTATGAAAAAAGTATCCTTGGCCCTGTTTGCTTCCTTGATGGCTGCTGCTGGAATGAGCTTTGCCCAGTCCGACACGGGTATTGCTGAGACCAGCGATCCTGCAGCTGCTGCTGCAATCGAGCAGCACGCTCAAGAACTGAACAACCAGCAAGACGGTAGCTCGGCTGCAGGTGCCAGCGGCACCATGGGTAGCGACGCACCTGGTTCTGCCGGTGCAATGGATAACACTCCGGGCGTAACCGCTGATCCTGTTGATCCAAATAACCCATCTGCCCAGCCAGCCGATCCTTATGCCAACCCAGAGACATCTGGTGCCAGCGGTTCCATGGGCGCCGGTGATATGGGTGCTCCAGGTGCAGAAGCCGGTGCCATGCCAATGGAGCAGCCTGCTGACAACATGCCCGCCGAAGGTGCTGGTTCCGAGTTGCCTGCTCAGCAGTAATTGCGGCAATGTCTGATGGGTTAAGAGGGTGAACGGGATCTCCGTTTCTACTCCCTAAGCCCAGGCAGAAATAAAAGCGGTGCTCGAGGATTTTCTCGCGCACCGCTTTTTTATGAGCGTAAAAATTGTCGAGGGATATCTAGCGGGGTTTTTTGCCTTGCTCTTCTTAAAAGTGTGGCGGCTGTAGTCTCGTAGCACCAATCAAGTTTGCAAGGCCGCACAGACTCGTAAACGCTCTGGTAAAGTGCCGCGATGAGCAAATTGTCTTTGGATCGCATCCTGCAATCGCAGGGTTTTGGAACGCGCAAATGGTGCCGGGAGTTGATCACCCAAGGCGAAGTCGCAGCCAACCAAGAAGTCGTGGACGATTATCGCGTCAAGCTGGAGACCGAAGGCTTGGTGCTGACGGTCTATGACGAAGAGTGGATCTATCGTCCAAAGCTATACCTGGCTTTGCACAAGCCAGCAAACTTTGAATGTTCTCGCAAGCCTAGCCATCATCCAGGGGTGCATACCTTGCTGCCCGAGCAATTTACCTGGCGCAACGTACAGCCGGTGGGCAGGCTGGACCACGACACGACCGGCATGCTTCTGCTATCGGATGACGGTGCTTTCATCCACGCCCAGAGTTCGCCAAAGCGTGAAGTGCCCAAGGTCTACCAAGCCACCACGGATACCCCCGCCACGCCCGAATTGGTTGAGCAATTACTGGAAGGAGTGCAATTGCACGATGAGCCTGCGCCGATTGCAGTACAAAGCTGTCGCATTTTGGCACCA
>JBBSSV010000138.1:0-5514 GCA_038241705.1 Burkholderiales bacterium
CGATCAGGTGCTGGATACCTCGGTACGCGCCAAACTGCAGCATTTGCACAACGCCCTGGCAGCATGATCGGTGACGCCAGCGCGTCCCACATCCGCCGAGCAGACTGAAAATTTTAGGAGTTTTTATGCAACTCAACTCGTCTGAAATCAGCGAACTGATCAAGAGCCGCATTGAAGGCCTTGATGACAACGCTGAGATTCGCAATCAAGGCACGGTCATTTCCGTGACCGACGGCATTGTCCGCATTCACGGTCTGTCCGACGCGATGCAGGGCGAAATGCTGGAATTTCCCGGCAATACGTTCGGCCTAGCGCTGAACTTGGAGCGTGATTCCGTAGGCGCCGTGATCTTGGGCGAATACGAGCATATTTCCGAAGGCGATACTGTCAAGTGCACCGGCCGTATTCTGGAAGTGCCTATCGGCCCGGAACTGCTTGGCCGTGTGGTCAATGCGTTGGGCGAGCCGATTGACGGCAAGGGCCCGATAAATGCCAAGCTGACCGCTCCCATCGAAAAGATTGCCCCAGGTGTGATTGCCCGTCAATCAGTGTCCGAGCCGATGCAAACTGGCTTGAAAGCTATCGATGCCATGGTGCCCATTGGTCGTGGTCAGCGTGAGTTGATCATTGGTGATCGCCAGACTGGTAAGTCGACCGTCGCGGTGGATGCAATCATCAACCAGAAGGGCCAGAACATGGCATGTATCTATGTCGCGATCGGCCAGAAGGCATCCACCGTCAAGAACTTGGTGCGTACCCTGGAAGAGCATGGCGCCATGGAATACACCATTGTCGTCGCAGCCACCGCCTCCGAGTCTGCCGCCCTGCAGTACGTCTCCGCCTATTCCGGTTGTGCCATGGGCGAGTATTTCCGCGATCGTGGTCAGGACGCACTGATCGTGTACGATGATCTGTCCAAGCAGGCTGTTGCCTATCGTCAGGTGTCCCTGCTGCTGCGCCGTCCGCCCGGTCGCGAAGCCTTCCCAGGCGACGTGTTCTACCTGCACAGCCGCCTGCTGGAACGTGCTGCTCGCGTTAATATCGACTATGTCGAAAAGTTCACCAATGGCGAGGTCAAAGGCAAGACCGGGTCGCTGACTGCTCTGCCTATCATTGAAACCCAGGCCGGTGACGTATCTGCTTTTGTGCCGACTAACGTAATTTCGATTACCGACGGCCAGATTTTTCTGGATACCTCCCTGTTCAACTCGGGCATCCGTCCGGCCATCAACGCCGGTATCTCAGTGTCGCGTGTCGGTGGTGCAGCTCAGACCAAGGTCATCAAAAATCTGTCCGGCGGGATTCGTACCGATCTGGCTCAGTATCGTGAACTGGCGGCTTTTGCCCAGTTTGCGTCTGACCTTGATGAAGCTACTCGTCGCCAACTGGACCGTGGTGCCCGCGTGACCGAGTTGCTCAAACAGAAGCAGTACTCGCCGCTGTCGGTTTCGCTCATGGCTGTCTCGTTATTTGCCGCCAATAAGGGCTATTTCGACAGCATCCCGGTCAAAGACGTGCTGGTGTTTGAAGGTGGTTTGCACAACTTCATGAAGACCAGTCATGCAGCACTGCTGGATAAGATCGAGCAGACCAAGCAATTGGACAAGGATGCCGAAGCAGAGCTGGCGAATGCCGTGACGGAATTCAAGAAAACGTTCTGACCCAAGCCAGACTGATTCATTGCTGATGAAGGAGTAGTACGCATGGCTGCAGGCAAGGAAATACGCGGCAAGATCAAGAGCGTAGAAAATACGAAGAAGATCACCAAGGCGATGGAGATGGTGGCTGCATCCAAAATGCGCAAAGCGCAGGAACGGATGCATGCCGCTCGACCCTATAGCGACAAGATCCGTAACATTGCTTCGAATCTGGCGCAGGCCAATCCGGATTACACCCATCCGTTCATGACAACCGAAGCCGGTTCCAAAACCGTCGGCATCATTCTGGTGACCACGGACAAGGGGCTGTGCGGTGGCATGAACACCAACTCGCTGCGTTTGTTAACCAACAAGATGCGTGAGCTGGAAGGTGAGGGTGTCAAGGTTGAACTGACCGCTATTGGCAACAAGGGCCTGGGCTTTCTCAACCGAATCAATGCCCGTGTGGTCTCGAAGATGATCCAGATGGGGGATACCCCGCATTTAGAAAAACTGATCGGTCCTATCAAGGTGATGCTGGATGCCTACGAAGAAGGTCGGTTGGATGCGGTTTATCTGGTGTATACCAAGTTTGTCAACACCATGCGCCAAGAGCCAGTACTGGAGCAGCTTTTGCCCTTGTCTTCTGACAGACTCAAGGCTGACAGTGGTGCCCATGATTGGGACTACATCTATGAACCCGATGCGCAAGTCGTGATCGACGAGTTGCTAGCGCGCTATGTGGAAGCCTTGATCTACCAAGCTGTTGCAGAAAACATGGCGTCGGAACAGTCGGCACGCATGGTGGCCATGAAATCCGCCTCAGATAATGCCGGCGATGTGATCAACGAACTCACACTGATCTACAACAAAACACGCCAGGCAGCCATTACCAAGGAACTGTCGGAAATCGTTGCCGGAGCGGCAGCGGTATAAGCCCGGAAACGGTAGGCCGCCACGCGTGCAGCCTGCCTTTTCTAGACAACAATCTTAATCTTTATATTGAAGGAACGAACATGGCTGATGGCAAAATCGTTCAGTGTATCGGCGCAGTGGTGGACGTTGAGTTTCCTCGTGACGCCATACCCAAAGTGTACGATGCCTTGAAAATGACGGGTTCCGAATTGACCCTGGAAGTACAGCAGCAGCTTGGCGACGGCGTGGTCCGCACCATTGCGCTGGGTTCCTCGGACGGTTTGCGCCGCGGCATGATAATTCAGAACACCGGCAATCCGATTACGGTGCCCATTGGCAAGGCCACCCTGGGCCGCATCATGGACGTGCTGGGCAACCCGATTGATGAATGCGGACCGGTTAGCCATGAACAAACTGCCTCGATTCACCGCAAAGCCCCGGCCTATGATGATCTGTCGCCTTCGCAAGAACTACTGGAAACCGGCATTAAGGTGATTGATCTGATTTGCCCGTTTGCCAGGGGCGGTAAGGTTGGCCTGTTCGGCGGCGCTGGTGTGGGCAAGACCGTGAACATGATGGAGTTGATCAACAACATCGCCAAGGCGCATAGCGGCCTATCCGTGTTTGCCGGCGTTGGGGAGCGCACTCGTGAAGGGAACGACTTCTACCACGAGATGGCCGATGCCAAGGTGGTGGATCTGGAAAACCCGGAAAACTCAAAGGTTGCCATGGTCTATGGCCAGATGAACGAGCCCCCAGGTAACCGTTTGCGTGTGGCGCTGACCGGTTTGACGATTGCTGAGGGCTTTCGTGACGAAGGTCGCGACGTACTGTTTTTCGTCGACAACATTTATCGTTTCACCCTAGCAGGTACCGAAGTGTCGGCACTGTTGGGCCGGATGCCTTCCGCCGTGGGTTATCAGCCTACTCTGGCCGAGGAAATGGGTCGTCTGCAAGAGCGCATTACCTCGACCAAGACCGGTTCGATCACCTCGATCCAAGCCGTGTACGTTCCTGCCGATGACTTGACCGATCCTTCACCGGCTACCACCTTTGCCCACCTGGATTCGACTGTCGTGCTCTCGCGTGACATCGCGTCGCTGGGTATTTATCCTGCGGTAGATCCGCTGGATTCAACTTCGCGTCAGTTGGACCCCAACGTCGTCGGCCAGGACCATTACGAAACCGCCCGCGCGGTGCAGAACACGCTGCAGCGCTACAAGGAATTGCGCGACATTATCGCCATTCTGGGTATGGACGAACTGGCACCTGAAGACAAACTGGTGGTCGCACGTGCTCGTAAGATGCAACGTTTCCTGTCCCAGCCTTTCCACGTGGCCGAAGTATTTACCGGCTCCCCTGGTAAATACGTTTCTCTCCAGGATACGATCAAGGGCTTCAAGATGATTGACTCTGGAGAGTTGGACCATCTGCCAGAGCAAGCGTTTTACATGGTGGGTACCATCGACGAAGCCATCGAAAAGGCGAAGAAGATCCAGTAACTGGCCTGGCTGGCGGATGTAAGTCATCCGCCGCCGTATCCAGTTTTCGATGAACCAACCAAGGCTTTAACATGGCAAACACTATTCACGTCGACGTCGTTTCTGCCGAAGAGGAAATATTTTCCGGCGAAGCCGAATTCGTCGCGTTACCGGGTGAGTCGGGAGAACTCGGGATTTACCCGCGTCACACCCCGCTGATCACCCGCATCAAGGCAGGCACAGTCCGTATCAAGCTGCCCGACACCGACGAGGAAGAATTCGTCTTCGTGGCCGGCGGCATTTTGGAAGTACAGCCCAATACCGTCACGGTGCTGGCCGATACCGCCATTCGCGGGGCCGATCTGGACGAAGCCAAGGCGACCGAAGCCAAGCAGCGAGCCGAGGAAGCTCTAGTTAGTCAGGATGGCAAGATCGACTATGCTGCTGCCCAGGCTGAACTGGTCACTGCCATCGCACAATTGGCTGCGATTCATCGCCTGCGTCAGAAACGTTAAAGATAACTGCCATCAATGGCACGTGCGAAGTGGCCAGTACCCCCTGCAAAGGCAGCGCAAGCTGCCTTTTTCTTTGTCAGCCGTCCTCTTGGGCGATAATAGGACATCCCTTTCAACACTGCATTATTGGTGACCATGGCTCTTTCCTTTCCTGCTCTGAAGAACGATACTTTCCTGCGCGCTTTGCTGCGCCAGCCGACCGAGTACACCCCGATGTGGATGATGCGCCAAGCCGGGCGCTACCTACCGGAATATCGGGCCACGCGGCAACAGGCAGGCTCCTTTCTCGGGCTGGCCAAGAACCCGGACTATGCTACCGAAGTCACCTTGCAACCGTTAGAACGGTATCCGCTGGATGCCTCCATCCTATTTTCCGACATTCTGACTATTCCCGACGCCATGGGCCTGGGACTGTATTTCGTGGATGGCGAAGGTCCACGCTTCGAACGTCCCCTGCGGGATGAAAAAGCAGTGATGGCGCTGACACAGCCTGAGGAAGGCTCGTTGCAATACGTGTTCGATGCCGTCACTCAGATTCGCACTGCCCTGAATGGCCGGGTGCCCTTGATCGGCTTTTCCGGCAGTCCTTGGACGTTGGCGTGCTACATGGTTGAAGGCGGCGGTTCCAGCGACTTCCGCACGGTCAAGGCGATGCTGTATGACCGTCCCGACCTGATGCATCACATCCTGCGCACCAATGCTCAGGCGGTGGCGCAATATCTTAATGCCCAGATCGACGCTGGCGCTCAAGCCGTGATGATCTTTGACAGTTGGGGCGGAGCCTTGGCTGACGGGGTGTATCAGGAGTTTTCCTTAGCCTATATGCGCGACATCATGGGCCAGCTCAAGCGCGAGAAAAATGGCGTGCGTATTCCTGCGATCGTCTTTACCAAAGGTGGGGGCCTGTGGCTGGAGGAAATCGCTGCCATTGGCGCCGAGGCCGTTGGCGTGGACTGGACCGTCAAC
>JBBSSV010000139.1:0-5308 GCA_038241705.1 Burkholderiales bacterium
CACGTCTGTCAGGGCGCGGCCCTTGACCACGGAATTGGCGTTGTCGAGATAGGCGCGCTCGGCAAAGGTGGCCAGCGTCAAGGTTTCTTCTCCATTGGCGTCGGTTTCGAGCAGGGTACTTTGTTCAGTCATGATGATGCGTCCAGTCAGAAGGCGGGGCAGGGCGGGCCACACAGGGCCGCTAGGATTGCAGGCTCAGGCAAGGATGGACCAAGGCTGAGCAAACCAGCCGAGCGCGTCAAATATCGGCTTCGGCTTCGTTGCCATGCTCTTCGATCCAATTGCGCCGGGCAGCGGCTTCGCCTTTGCCCATAAGCATGTCGAAGCGCGCTTCCGAAGCAGCCAGCCCAAAGTCGCCCAGCGTCACCGGCAATAAGCGCCGCGTGTCGGGATTCATGGTGGTTTCCCAGAGTTGATCGGCATTCATTTCACCCAGACCCTTGAAGCGGGAAATGGCCCAACTACTGTCGCGCAGGCCTTCCTTGCGCAGCTTGTCCTCGATGGATGTCAGTTCGCCGTCGTCCAGGGCGTAGAGTTTTTGCGCAGGTTTCTTGCCGCGGGCGGGCGCGTCCACCCGGTACAGGGGCGGGCGGGCGACGCAGATGTGGCCCAGGTCGATCAATTGTGGGAAATGTCGGAAAAACAGGGTCAGCAGCAGCACCTGGATATGGGAGCCATCGACATCCGCATCCGATAGGATGCAGATACGCCCGTACCGCAAGCCGGACAGGTCGAGAGTGTCCTGACGACTGTGAGGGTCAACGCCGATGGCAACTGCAATGTCGTGGATTTCATTATTGGCAAACAGGCGACCGCGCTCGGTTTCCCAAGCATTCAAGACCTTGCCGCGAAGAGGCAAGATAGCCTGGAATTCTTTGTCGCGCCCCATCTTGGCCGAGCCGCCAGCAGAGTCGCCTTCCACCAGAAAAAGCTCGTTACGGCTGATGTCTGTCGATTCGCAATCGGTTAGTTTACCTGGCAGCACTGCCACGCCAGATGACTTGCGCTTTTCCACCTTTTGCACCGAACGCAGGCGGCTTTGGGCCTGGCGAATCACCAATTCGGCCAGCCGCTTCCCGTGATCCACGTGCTGGTTCAGCCATAATTCCAGCGCAGGCCGGATGAAGCTGGAGACTAGACGCACGGCATCGCGCGAATTCAATTTTTCCTTGATCTGCCCCTGGAATTGGGGGTCCAGCACCTTGGTCGAGAGCACGAAGGAGACTCGGGCAAAGACGTCGTCGGACAGCAGCTTGACGCCCTTGGGCAGCAGCGAATGCATTTCGACGAAACTCTTGACGGCACCGAACAGGCCTTCGCGTAATCCGGCTTCGTGGGTGCCACCGGCGGACGTGGGAATCAGGTTAACAAAGGATTCGCGCACTGCTGCGCCATCCTCGGTCCAGGCCACGACCCAGGCCGCGCCTTCGCCTTCGGCGAATTGATCGGTATCGGCTTCGGCATACTGCTCGCCTTCAAACAAGGGGATCACAGGATCGCTGTCGGTGTTTTGCGCCAGCGATTCAGTCAAATAGCCGCGCAAACCCTGCTCGTACTGCCAACTTTGGGTGTCGCCGGTTTTTTCCAGGTGCAGGTTGACTTTGACGCCTGGTAGCAGCACGGCCTTGGAACGTAGCAATCGCTGCAATTCGGTCAGAGGTAGTGTGGCAGAGTCAAAGTAGCGCGGGTCGGGCCAGGCGGTGACACGGGTGCCGGTCTTTTTGCTGCTACGTCCCAGCGGGCGCGATGTCAGTGCTTCCAGCACCGCACCATCGCTAAACACCAAGCGGTGTTCGGCCTTGTCGCGCCAGACGGTGATGTCCAAGCGAGTGGACAGGGCGTTGGTGACCGAGACACCGACACCGTGCAAACCGCCGGAAAAGGCATAGGCACCGCCGGATTTCTTGTCAAACTTGCCGCCGGCATGCAGGCGGGTAAACACGATTTCGACCGTGGGGATATTCTCTTCCGGATGCAGACCCACAGGAATGCCGCGGCCATCATCCTCAACGCTGACGCTGCCATCGGTATGTAGGGTGACATCGATTTGATGGCAAAAGCCGGCCAGCGCCTCGTCCGAGGCGTTGTCGATGACTTCCTGAATGATGTGCAGCGGAGTTTCAGTGCGGGTATACATTCCCGGACGCTGCTTAACGGGTTCTAGTCCTTTCAGGACGCGGATCGAGGATTCGCTGTAATCGGGTACGACAGTTTTTTTGATAGCCATGCAATCTTGGTAAAAAGCGTGGGGAATTTGGGAAGGGTCCCACGCTGACTAAGGGAAAGTGGGTGCATTCTAGAGAAATTTCAAGCTGCACGCGCAGGGGCTGGCTGATTTTCTCGCGATGCGAACATGCTGAGCGAAAGCATCGCTCCGGTTCTGGTTATAGCTCGAGTGCACTGCACGAAGCAGCCGATCTTCAGTTGTCGGCCAGGGGATGCCACTGCAATAGCGCGTCCAGCATGTCCAGCAGGTTTTCAGGCGAGATGCGCTCGGAAGCCTGCTGCAACTCGGCCCGGCCCCACCAATGATAGCGGGTCATGCACTGGCGCTCATAGTCGCTCCAGCCGGCAGTACTCAGGCGCTGATCGGGAGCACACACATGAAAGTAGCGTTCGTGCTCCAGCACATGGTCGCCATTGTCGACCTGCATCACGGTTTGACGCTGGGCAACAGGGGCGCCGATCAACGCCACTGTCAGACCGGTTTCCTCCTGCAACTCACGCATAGCCGCCTGCTCAAAACTCTCGCCGGGCTCCACACCGCCGCCGGGGGTGGCCCAGTAGCACTGCCCGGCCAATGCACCGCTATGGTGGGCAAAACGAAACAGCAGCACCTGCCCCTGCGGGTCAGTGATTAGCAGGCGCGCCGCCGGGCGCGGTTTTAAATCTGCAGGCAATGGAGGGGGCGTCATGGGCGGTTCAAGGCAAGCGGTAGAGTGACTAAGCTATTTATTTGCTCAATAGTCGCATGCCACGCTCCAGCCCTTCCAAAGTGATGGGAAACATGCGTTCTTGCATGAGGTGTCGCATCATCACTAGCGACTGGCGGTGCGGCCAATTATTTTCCGGTACAGGATTGAGCCAGACGAAGTGCGGGAAGACTTGAGTCAAGCGTTGCAGCCATGTTTCGCCGGCCTCTTCATTCGAGTAATCCACCGCGCCGCCCGGGCGCGCAATCTCATGCGGGCTCATGGTGGCGTCTCCGACGAAGATCAATCTGGTATCGGACGGATAAGTATGGATCACATCCCAGGTAGAACGCAAATCCGCAGGTTGGCGCTGAGCCGAGCGCCATAGATTTTCGTAGGGGCAGTTGTGAAAGTACAGAAAATTCATGTTTCGGAACTGGCTGCGAGCGGCTGAAAATAACTGTTCGGTCAGCAGAATGTGGGCATCCATCGACCCACCCACGTCCAACAGCATCAGGATTTTGAGTTGGCTTTTACGTTCCGGGCGCATTTTCAGGTCGAGTACGCCACCATTGTGGGCGGTGGCCTGGATGGTGTCCTCCAGCGCCAACTCATCAGCCGCACTCTGGCGAGCAAATCTGCGCAGGCGCTGCAACGCGGTTTTGAGGCTGCGCGTACCCAACTCGCGCTGGTCATCATAATCGCGATATAGGCGTAATTCCCAGACCTTGACAGCGCTTTGCTCGCGGCTTTCGCCACCAATGCGGATGCCTTCAGGATGCTGGCCAGCATTGCCAAAGGCCGAGGTGCCGCCGGTGCCTACCCATTTGTTGCCGCCAGCGTGACGCTCAGTCTGTTCCAGAAGGAGTTGCTGCAGAGCTTTAGGCAACTGCTCGTATTCATGCCGCTGGGTAGCCGGCGCGCGTTTACGCTCGTCTTCCAGGCGTTGCTGTAACCAGTCCGGGTCAATCTCGTGGAATTGCTCGACCTTCTCGCCTACACCCTTGAAGTAATGCTGGAAGACCCGGTCGAACCGATCGTAATGGGCTTCATTCTTGATCAGGGTCAGGCGCGCCAGGTAATAGCAGTCCTCTACGGACGACGCGATGACGCCTTGCTGCAAGGCTTCCAGCAAGGCGAGAAATTCGCGAATCGACACCTGCAACCCGGCATGTCTCAGGGCAAAGAAAAAATCAACCAGCACAATAAATAGAGGTGTATTTAGAAAAAGAATCGGTCCGATGCGTTGGCTTAGCGTCGCCCGCCGCCTGCCATGAACATCATGCGTTCATACAACTGCGCATCCTGTTCGTTTTTCAGCAGGGCGCCGTGCAAAGGCGGCAGCATCGACTTGGGTGTTGGAGTCGGTTGCGTCGCAATCGTCTGCTCCTGCATCAGCAGCAGTTTCAACCAGTCCAGCAGTTCCGAAGTTGTCGGCTTTTTCTTTAGGCCCTGCATGTCGCGCATTTCGTAAAAGGTATGCATGGCGTTGGCCAGCAACTCTTGCTCCAGCTCGGGAAAGTGGACTTGCACGATCTGCGTCATCGTTTCCCGGTCGGGAAAGCGGATGTAGTGAAAGAAACAGCGGCGCAGGAAGGCGTCCGGTAATTCCTTTTCATTATTGGAAGTGATGATCACCAGCGGCCGGCTGGTAGCACGGATGATTTCACGGGTTTCATGCACGAAAAATTCCATGCGGTCAAGTTCGCGCAGCAAATCGTTTGGAAATTCTAGGTCGGCCTTGTCGATCTCGTCGATCAGCACTACCACCGGCTCATCGGCGGTAAAGGCTTCCCACAGCACGCCCTTGACGATGTAATTACGAATGTCCTTGACACGTTCATCGCCTAGTTGCGAATCGCGCAGGCGTGAGACAGCATCGTATTCATACAGCCCCTGCTGTGCCTTGGTGGTGGACTTGATGTGCCATTGCAGCAAGGGCCGGTCCAGGGCGGCCGCGACCTCTTCGGCCAGCATGGTTTTGCCGGTACCGGGTTCGCCTTTGAGTAACAAAGGTCGTTGCAGAACCATAGCCGCATTCACGGCAAGCTGCAGGTCGGGAGTGGCGATGTATGTGTCGGAGCCTTGGAAGACGAGAGAGGACATGACGTGCATTCACTAGTGAAATTGAAACAGGACCGAGTATAAGCTAAGACAAAAAAGATCGATTTAACTTCTCAGATGACTATTGCTCTTGCTGCCAGATTGAGGTTTCATGGCTACCAAATTCATAACTATCGCCATCAGTAACGATTTATTTCAAAGCCTGGCACGAAAGTTCAGCTATCTTCTCCCTATGCAGCACGCTTTTGCCGGTGGGCGCATGACATTACATCCTCTGTAAAATTCTGATGAAAAACATTTTCTTACGAGGCTGGGCGCGTTGGCGTCGGCTC
>JBBSSV010000140.1:0-5284 GCA_038241705.1 Burkholderiales bacterium
GCCTATCTACAAGTGCGACGACTGGGGCGACTGGGCGAACCAGAATATCGCGTGGTGTTCTACTTTTCCCTGACTGGCGTCATTGCCGGCATTTTAGCGGGACTGGCTTCGCCTTTGCTGCCGAGTGTCTTACAAAGCCATCTGGATGCCGATGTCGGCTCGGCTGCGATTTGGCACAGCCATACGCCTTACGGCTTTGCCTTGCTGATGTGCATTGGTATCAGTGCGGCTATGGCCCAGATGGCCTTGACCCGGGCTTATCATCTGGGCAAAACTCTGCTTAGCGCCAACCTGCAATACACCGGCATCGTCTTTGCCAGTTTCTGGGGAGTGGTGGTGTGGGGCGATGTACTGCGTCCTTCGGGCTGGCTAGGAATTGTGCTGATTGCCAGCAGCGGCTGCGCTGCCACTTACTACACCGTCCAAGCTGGCAAGAAAGCGAAAACCATCTAAGCAACAGATAGCCTGTCAAGAAAGTCATCACACGTTCGTCTTGAGCCCTCGGCTGAATTCCCCTTCTCATACGCATGCGTTTTCCCAGTTTCAGCAAGCACGATAACAAACGTGTCTTTGAAATCGGCGGTAGCTTAGGCAAGTTCAGCCCATTTCGGTTGTGTTCAGTGTTCAGTGTTCGGGCAGGCTGTCGCAACTAGGTGATTTCTGCGGCCCTCAAGCTTTCCTATGCGTGCTGATGACTGGCGCTAGTCAGGGCCACCACGATAGCTACGCCAACTGCGATCAGCGCAATCTGAGGGATGGTTTCACGCACGGTCGCCCGGCGCTGCATTTGTGGCATCAGGTCACTGACGGCAATGTAAATGAAGCCGGATGAGGCAAACGCCAGCACGAACGGCACCCAGTGCATGAAGCGGTCCAGCATGAAATAACCAATTAGGCCGCCGGCCACGGCCAGCATGCTGCATAGCAAGTTATAGACATAGGCCCGCGTGCGGGAAAAACCGGCATTCAGCAGAACGATGAAGTCGCCGATTTCCTGCGGAATTTCATGGGCAATGATGGCAATGCCGGTGACAATGCCCAGCTTGGGGTCAGCCAGAAAAGCGGCGGCGATCATGATGCCGTCGGTGAAATTGTGCATGCCGTCGCCGACCAGAATCATCCAGCCTGCCTTGCCGGCAGCATGTGCGTCATGCCCGTGAGAGTGCCCGTGGCCATCGCCTTCGTAATGATGGGAATGGCGCAGGATGGCGGATTTTTCCAATAGAAAGAACGCCAGCAGTCCACCCAGCAGCGTGGCAAACAAGGCCTGCGGATCGGCGCCGGATTCGAAGGCTTCGGGTAAGGCATGCAGCAACGAGGTCGACAGCAGAATCCCGACGGACAGGCTGACCATTCGCTCGACCATCCTGGATAGCAAAGTGAAGGAAAACAGCGCCGCAGCGGTAATGCTTACCACGCCGGCGATCAGCGTCACCAGCAGGATGGAAATCAAGGTCGAGTGAATTTTTAGCCCCAGGTTTGCAACAAGGTTGCAAATTAAAGCATAAGTACCACTTTTCAGCAATCCGCGCGCGTGCTATGTGTGCCTTTTCTTTCGGATTAGAAGTCCGGCTTGGGCTTTGCATCTACGAAACTCATTGATGGCCTGTTCTGTAAAGGCCAGCTTAAGCAAGCTGCGGCCCCTCCGGAAAGAGATGCTCTTGCTCAGGAATGGCTCTGTCAAAGAACAGATCTCCCGAAGAAGCAACCCGTACAAATAGACGGTCGCTTCAACTTACTCTGGTCAATTCTCTCTTAGTTCAAAGAGAAAAAATGGCTGCACGGCCCTTTCTAATTCTCTTCGCATCCCTGCGCGCGGCTCTACCGCTATCTGCCATTTTTCGCTTCTCAGATGATGCTGATTTTTGCGCTCATTACCTTTTAAATGCAAGAAATTACTGATTTTCAAAGACGTGAAAAACTTGCGGCAAGCGTTCAAAGTATGTTTCAATGAAAATCGTTTCACCTGAAACTATTTCATTTTTTTACGAAGTGGCGGTGTGTCGTCTGCCGCTCGCTTGGTATCAGGTCTTTGCCGTAGATACAGCTTCTTCTTAGTGGCGGCCTTCAAAGCGTCTCCTTCTTTGTAGGCGATCGACGACGTATGTTTGCTGCCTTGAGCGGCGCATTTGTCAGGAGATATTTAACCAGGACTGCCTCCCTTCAAGGTCGACCCGGTTTCCTGCAACGAGAATCAAGGAAAACCATGAAAATTCGTGTTGGAATCATTGGTGCCGGCCCAAGCGGCCTAGCACAACTGCGGGCATTTGAATCCGCCCTGTCCAAGAATGGACATGAAGTGTCTCTGACCTGCTTTGAAAAGCAGGCTAACTGGGGTGGTCTCTGGAACTACACCTGGCGCGTGGGCTTGGGCAAGTATGGTGAGCCGGTGCATGGCAGCATGTACCGTTATCTTTGGTCGAACGGACCCAAAGAAGCGCTGGAATTTGCCGACTACTCCTTCGACGAGCATTTTGGCCGTCCCATTCCTTCCTACCCCCCGCGTGCGGTGCTGTTCGACTACATCCAGGGCCGGATGGAGCGCAACAACCTACGCCAGTACATCCGCTTCAATACCGTGGCGCGCTGGGTCACCTACGATGAAGAAGCCAAGACCTTCGATGTGGTGGTCGAGGACCTGATCGAACAGGAAACTCATACCGAGACCTTCGATTACCTGGTGGTCGCCACCGGTCACTTTTCCACGCCCAACATGCCGTACTTTGAAGGCTTGGATGATTTCGTGGGAACCGTGCTGCATGCCCACGATTTCCGGGGAGCCGACCAGTTCCGCGACAAGGACCTGCTGCTGGTGGGTGGCAGCTATTCAGCCGAAGATATCGGTGTGCAATGCTACAAGCACGGCGCCAAGTCGGTGACGATCAGCTACCGTTCGAGCTCGATGGGCTTTAAGTGGCCCAAGGGTATGCGCGAAGTCCCGTTGGTTACCCACTTTGACGGCGACATGGCGTATTTCAAGGATGGCACCAAGGGGCGCTTCGATGCCGTCATCCTGTGTACCGGCTACCAGCACAAATACCCCTTCTTGCACAGCGCCATGCGGCTGAAGTCGCGCAACCGACTCTATCCACGTGACCTATACAAGGGCGTGGTGTGGCACGACAATCCGCGCTTGTTCTATCTGGGCATGCAGGATCAGTACTACACCTTCAACATGTTCGATACTCAGGCCTGGTTTACCCGCGATGTCATGCTGGGCAAGATCAAACTGCCCGACGCCGAAGCAATGCAGGCCGATATCGACAGCTGGCGCCAACGTGAAGATACAGTGAAGACGCCGTTCGATGCGGTGGACTACCAAAGCGCCTACGTGCGTGACCTGATGGACCGCACAGACTATCCCGGCTTTGAAGTCGAGAAAGTCTCCGAGCTGTTCAAGCAGTGGCTACGCGACAAGCAAGAAAACATCCTGACTTATCGCGACCGTCAGTTCCGCTCGGTCGTCACCGGCACTTTGGCGCCCAAGCACCACACTCCTTGGTTTGAAGAGCTTGACGACAGCATGGCGCGCTTCTTGGACGAGGATCTGGCCGCCAAGGCAGAAGTCGAAAGAGAAACCTCAAGCTAAATATCTGATTGCACTCACTGCCGCCACCCTTCTTTCTGCTTCCACAGTAAAAAGAAGGGTAACGTATTTTTTACCTCAATCAGTTTTATCCGGGCCTGCAATTGAAAGACAAGCAAGGCCTGCGTTCATCACTAATTCCTCCCTAAACTACAGAATAATCCGGTCTGAGCATTAAAAGGCCAACGCATTCGCGAAGCCTTCATTGCTGCGCCGGGTGAGGTCATTGTCTCGACCGATTATTCTTAGGTCGAATTGTGTATCACGGCCTAACGTCGGGTAACGCCAGCATGCTGCGCGGTATTGCGGAGTACAGTTCCACGGCTGAGCGTATCTTGCCAAGACTCTTCTTCACCCAACAGCCACGGTTAAAGCGACGTCATCAGTGCGCCACTTCCCAGTTGACGCCTGCGCCGACTTCGGCAATCAGCGGTACATCCAGTTGCGCTACGCCTGCCATCAGTTGCGGCAGTTGCTGACGCACTTTTTCCAGTTCGGTTTCTGGCACTTCCAGCACCAGTTCGTCATGCACTTGCATCACCAGACGGGTTTGCATGGCCTCGGTTTCCAGCCAGTCCTGCACGGCGATCATCGCCAGCTTGATCAGGTCGGCAGCGGTGCCCTGCATCGGCGCATTGATGGCGGCGCGTTCGGCGGCCTGACGGCGCGGACCGTTAGGTGAATTGATTTCCGGTAGCCAGAGTTGGCGCCCAAACACGGTTTCCACGTAGCTCTGGGCTTTGGCCGACGTCTTGGTGTCGTCCATGAACTTACGCACGCCAACAAAGCGCTCAAAATAATTTTCGATGTAGCGCTGGGCAGCATGGCGTTCCACACCCAGATTCTTAGCCAGGCCAAAAGCACTCATGCCGTAGATCAGGCCGAAGTTAATGACCTTGGCGTAACGCCGCTGCTCGCTGTCGACCTCTGCTGCGGTACCGCCAAAAATCCCGGCAGCCGTGGCGCGGTGGATGTCCTGACCATCGGCAAAGGCGCGCAACATGCTAGCGTCACCCGACAGGTGCGCCATGATGCGCAATTCGATCTGGGAATAGTCGGCCGAGACAATGACGTTGCCCGGCTTAGCAATGAAGGCTTCGCGAATGCGCCGACCTTCGAGCGTGCGCACTGGAATATTCTGTAGGTTTGGGTCGGTCGAGGACAGCCGTCCCGTAACCGCCACGGCCTGGGCGTAATTGGTGTGCACCCGTCCAGTAGCGGTGTTGACCATCCGAGGCAGTTTGTCAGTATAGGTCGACTTCAGCTTGGCCAGGCTGCGGTAGTCCAGCAAGACCTTGGGCAAGGGATAGTCTTCGGCTAGCTTTTGCAGCACGCTTTCATCGGTCGACGGTGCGCCGGACGGGGTTTTCTTGACGACCGGCAGCTCCAGCTGGTCGAAAAAAATCTCGCCGAGCTGCTTGGGTGAATTCAGGTTAAAGCGCTGCCCGGCCAGTTCGTAGGCCTGCTGCTCCAATTCGAGCAGGCGTTTGCCCAGTTCGTGCGATTGCTGCGCCAACAATGCACTGTCGATCAGCACGCCATTGCGCTCCATCTTTTGCAAAGCAACGGCTGTAGGCAGTTCGATCTGCTCATACACAAAGCGCAATTTGGGATCTTTCTCGATCTGCGGCCACAAAAACTGGTGCAACTGCAGGGTGATGTCGGCGTCTTCGGCGGCATACACCGTCGCCTGCTCGA
>JBBSSV010000141.1:0-5278 GCA_038241705.1 Burkholderiales bacterium
GCCGAAGTAGTCCAGAAAGAACAGCGGTTCTGCGCCCTGCACCAGGATGTCATTGGCACTCATGGCCACCAGATCGATACCGATGGTGTCATGCTTGTTGAGCATGAAAGCCAGGCGCAGCTTGGTGCCCACGCCATCGGTACCAGCGACCAACACCGGCTCTTTGAATTTCTTGCTGACTTCAAACAGGGCGCCAAAACCGCCGAGCCCGTTCAGGACACCTTCACGCATGGTGCGCTTGGCAAAAGGCTTGATGGCTTCGACCAGCGCATCGCCAGCATCCATGTCGACACCGGCATCGCGGTAGGAAAGAGAAACGTCTGAGGAAGAGCTCATGATGTGATTGGCGGTAGAGGCGGTAAAATGGGCTAAAAAGTTAACTAGCTACGGGCGAAAGTTCGACTAGTATTCTACCAAACCGCTACCCAACCGTTCCTTCCAACCCGTTACCTAATGGCACTTTCATTGACCGCTGAACAAAGGCAGACCCTGCTTTGGGTGCTGGTTGGTCTTTTCCTTGTTGCACTGCTGGTCCTGCTGGGCCCCATTCTGTCGCCCTTCATTGCTGGCGGCATTTTGGCGTATGCGTTAAACCCGGGTGTGGACTGGCTGGCCCGGCGCCGCATCGGACGCTTTCATTTGCCTCGCGTGGTGGCGGTCATCATCGTGCTGCTGTTGCTGGTGGTGGCCCTGCTATTGCTGGTGCTGATCGTGGTCCCCATGCTCAACAAGCAGTTGCCATTGTTGCAGGAGCGGCTGCCCATTTTTCTGGTTCGCTTGAATGAATGGCTCAGTCCTCTGCTGCAGCAAATCGGTATCAATGTGCGTCTGGATGTTGCCGGTATCAAGCAATTGTTGAGCGAACGCCTGGCAACCAGTGGCGATGACATCTGGACTACAATCCTGGCCTCGGTCAAGATCGGCGGCACAGCCGTGCTGGGCTGGGTGGCAACCTTGTTTCTGGTGCCGGTGGTGCTGTTTTACCTGCTGGTCGACTGGCACAATCTGTTACTGCGCTGGGAAAGTCTGATCCCCCGCCGTTGGGTTGGCAAGACCACAGGCATGGCACATGAAGTCGATGGCTTGCTGGCACAGTATCTGCGCGGCCAGTTGCTAGTGATGCTGACACTAGCGGCGTACTATTCGATTGCGCTGGCGATTGCCGGCTTCGATGTGGCCCTGCCGGTGGGTATTCTGACTGGCTTGCTGAGCTTCATTCCTTACCTTGGCTTTGGCCTGGGATTGATCCTGGCGCTGATCGCGGCACTGCTGCAGTTCGATGGTTTACAAGGCTTGATCTCGATTGCCATCATCTATGGTATTGGCCAGATGGTTGAAAGCTTTTTCCTGACGCCGCACTTGGTGGGTGAGCGTATAGGCTTGCATCCGGTGACGGTGATCTTTGCCTTGCTGGCCTTTGGTCAGCTGTTCGGCTTTGTCGGCGTGTTGCTGGCGCTGCCGGCATCGGCCGTGGTCGCCGTGGGCCTGACGCACATGCGCCACCACTATTACAACAGTAATTTTTACAGTCAACCATGAGGCAACTGCTACTGGATCTGGGCACCGAGCCGACATTGACGCTAGAGGATTTCGTTGCCGGCAGCAACTGCGAGTTGCTGCAACGTCTGCAACGCCTGGCCGAAGGCGACAAAGGCTTGCCGGACGAGCGTTCGGTTTACCTGTGGGGCAGCCCGGGTGTAGGCAAGACCCACCTGCTGCAGGCCGTGGCCAGCATGGCTGGCGGGCGTTACCTGCGGCCAGAATCATCGCTGCGCGACTTCATGTTCGAGCCGGACACGGCGCTCTATCTGATCGACGATTGCGAACGACTTTCGCCGGCCCTGCAGATGGCGGCCTTTGCCCTCTTCAACCAGGCACGTGAACACGGCGCCTGCCTGCTGGCTGCCGGCGCTGCCGCACCAGCCACGCTGAACGTACGTGAAGACCTGCGCACCCGCCTGGGCTGGGGCCTGATTTATCAGGTGCATGGCTTGTCGGATGAAGAAAAGCTCGACGCCCTGGCTTACGCCGCCCAAGCGCGCGGCATCACCCTGCCAACTGGCGTGCTCCCTTATCTAATTACCCACTGCCAGCGCGACCTGAATTCGCTGCTATCTATCCTGGATGCGCTCGACAGCTATTCTCTGGAAACCCAGCGTCCGATCACCTTGCCGCTGCTGCGCAGTCTGTTGCAAAGAAATAGCGAAACAAAACCATGAATCTTGCACTATTTGACCTTGACCACACCCTATTGCCGCTTGACTCCGATTTCGAATGGGGAGAATTTTTGGTGCGCTTGGGCGTGGTCGACCGCGACGCCTTTGCGCAGCGCAACGCCGAATTCTATGCCCAGTACGAGGCTGGCCAGCTCGACCCGGTGGCCTATCTTGAATTCGTCTTCGGCACGCTGGCGCAGTTTCCCCGGACCCAGCTCGACACCTGGCATGAGCAGTTCATGCAGGAAGTCATCGTTCCCAAGATGACGCCAGCGGCACAAGAGTTGGTCAAGCGCCATCAGGATGCGGATGATCTGGTAGCAATCGTCACCGCTACCAATCGCTTCATCACCGCGCCCATCGCCCAAGCTTTCGAAGTCGAACACTTAATGGCGGCCGAGGCCGAACTCACCGCTGACAACGAATTCACCGGCAAGTTGGCGGCTGGCGAGCCGCCTTATGGCGCAGGCAAGATCGTGCATGTCGACAACTGGCTGGCCGGACTCGGCAAGAAGCTGGATGACTTTTCGCGCAGCACCTTCTACAGCGATTCGCAAAACGATATTCCCTTGCTCTCGCGCGTGACCCACCCGGTGGCGACCAATCCCAATGCCAAGCTAACGGCGCACGCCCGTGCGCAGGACTGGCCCATCCTGAACCTGTTCCATGATTAAAAAATTCATACGACGCATGCTGGGAAAATCCACCAACAGCGACCAACCGGACATTTTTTCTCAAACACAGCACGGCATTGATGCTCAGTTGCTGTCGTCGAATGCGGTGCGCGTGACGCGCACTCTGCAGGAAGCGGGCTTCGATGCCTTTCTGGTGGGTGGTGCGGTGCGCGACTTGGTGTTAGGCGTCAAGCCCAAGGATTTCGACATTGCCACCAACGCCACGCCCGAGCAGGTCAAAAAGCTGTTCCGACGTGCCTTTATCATCGGCAAACGCTTCCAGATCGTGCATGTGATGTTTGGGCTGGAGCAAATCGAAGTCACCACCTTTCGTGGTGCCAACACCAATGGCGCGCCGACTGACGAGCATGGCCGTGTATTGCGCGACAACACCTTCGGCTCACAGGCGGAAGATGCCATCCGGCGCGATTTCACCATCAATGCCATGTACTACAACCCGGCCACCGAGCAGTTGCTGGACTACCACCATGGCATGGAAGACATCCAGAGCCGCACCCTGCGCATGATTGGCGTGCCGGAAGAGCGCTACCGCGAAGACCCAGTACGCATGCTGCGAGTAGTGCGCTTTGCCGCCAAGCTCAATTTCACCATCGACGAAGCCACGCGCCAGCCGGTCGCGGTCATGGCGCCGCTGATCGATAACGTACCCACCGCCCGGGTATTCGATGAGATGCTCAAGCTGCTCTTGAGCGGCCACGCCCTCGCTTGCCTGGAGCAGTTGCGCAAGGAAGGTCTGCATCACGGCTTGCTACCCTTGCTGGATGTGGTGCTGGAGCAGCCCTTGGGTGAAAAATTCATCACCCTGGCCCTGGCCAATACGGATGCCCGCGTCAAGCAAGGCAAGCCGGTTTCGCCTGGCTTTCTATTTGCCGCCCTGCTCTGGCAACAGGTACTGGAAAAATGGAATGCTTATCAGGCTGCGGGCGAACACTCCATCCCTGCCTTGCATCAGGCTGCCGACGATGTGCTGCACGCCCAGACCGAAAAACTGGCGCTGCAACGGCGCATCACCTCCGACATGCGCGACATCTGGGCCATGCAGCCGCGCTTCGAGCGGCGTAGCGGTAAGGCGCCTTACCGCCTGCTGGATCATCCGCGCCTGCGCGCCGGCTACGACTTCATGCTGCTGCGCTGCACGGCGGGCGAGATTAATGCCGAACTTGGCGACTGGTGGACTGATTTCATGTCAAGCGATGCCGCCGGGCGTGAAGAATTGCTGAACAAGCACAACCGCAGCGGCGGCTCAGCCAACGCCCCCGCAAAGCGCAAGCGCCGCCGACGCAGCAATGTCAAGGGTGCCGCCACGGACGATAGTAACCAGCAAACGAACACGGTCAACCCAGCCGGGCCAGAATCCGCATGAGCGTGAGTGCTCCCACGCTGGCAACGCCAGCAGTTGAAACCGAGGCCGCCACGCTGCAGACGGTTTACATTGGGATCGGTGCCAACCTGGGCGATGCGCAAGCCAATGTGCTGTGCGCCCTGCATTTACTGGGTCAGTTGCCGCGCACCCAGTTGGTCGGGCAGAGCGCACTGTTTCGCAGCGCGCCCATTGATGCCGGCGGGGACGATTACATCAATGCCGTGGTCCAGTTGGACACCAACCTGTCGCCCGAAGCCCTGCTATCAGCCCTACAACAACTGGAACAGGACTTTGGCCGCGCTCGCCCCTATCGCAATGCACCGCGCACGCTGGACTTGGACATTCTGTTGTTTGGCGACCAGGAAATTCATACCACTGCGCTCGATATTCCTCATCCACGCATGACCCAGCGTGCCTTCGTGCTGCTGCCTCTGCTGCAGATCGCCCCAAATCTACGCATTCCCGGGCTGGGTTCAGCGCAGCAGTTCGTTGCGGATGTGGCTGACCAGCGTATTAAGCCACTTTGAACCGCCGAATTTGTTGTTTCGAATCCGTTTTACCGCGTCCCATCAGCCAAATTGATGACGTAGTGTTAAGCTTGGCGAAAATTTATGTAACCATTGCACATACTCTGGGGCCGCATGGCACTCAGGCGTTCGTCCCGTGCTCTTTCTAACCACGTGTGACTGGCGTCAGCTGCATGAAAGCTGGTGAACCTGTCCATTTCATTTTCTGACCATGCAAATCGACCAATACCGTCATATTGTCGTAGAAGGGCCGATCGCAGCAGGCAAGAGTGCCCTAGCTGTCAAACTTGCAGAGCATCGCAACGCCCGTACCCTGCTAGAACAACCGCAGGAAAATCCTTTTCTGGAAAAATTTTACCGCGATGCAGATCGCTATGCGCTGCCTGCGCAAATGTTCTTCCTGTTCCAGCGCATGGATTTGGTCAAGGAATTACGCCAGTTGCGCGACCAGATAGACAATGCCGCGCCCACAGCCAA
>JBBSSV010000142.1:0-5245 GCA_038241705.1 Burkholderiales bacterium
ATGCGCCGGTCGTGCTGCCCAGCTACAACGGTGCGCGCCAATTGCCGAATCTGACGCCCTTGCTGGCGCTGTTATTGGCACGTGAGGGCATTCCGGTATTACTGCATGGCGTCATGAACGATCCACGTCGGGTGACCAGCGCCGAAATTTTGCATCTGTTGGAGATCGAACCAGCGCAGTCGGTGGCGCAGGCCCAAGAACAGTTGCAGGAGCGCTGCCTCGCCTTGTTACCGATCGAGATTTTGGCACCACAATTGGCCCAGCAACTGGCGCTGCGCGTGCCCTTGGGCGTACGAAACTCGGCGCATACGCTGGTCAAGATTTTGCAGCCTTTCGATGGGCCGGCGCTGCGTCTGGTGTCCTATACCCATCCAGAATATCTGGAAATGCTGGGAACGTATTTTGCAGGCGAGACCGATCCGGCACGCGGCGACGTACTGCTGATGCGTGGCACGGAAGGCGAAACCGTGGCGCATCCCAGAAGAGCGCCGCAGATCGACTGCTTCTCGCAAGGTCAGCGCACCACGCTGGTGGAACGGCAGTCACCTGTAGATGAGTGGCCGCCACTTCCAAGTGAGCGCGATGCTGCCACGACGGCGACATGGATCAAGGCCGCCTTAGACGGGAGGCAGGCCGTGCCAGCACCTTTGTTGGAGCAAGTCGCTCAGTGCATTCGCCTGACAGCGCAACTCGCAGCCCGATGAATGAGCATAGGAGACCAGTTCGCTGGTCGGCATACAATCACGCCTTTTAAGCAGCATGGACCATGACGCAAGAATATGATGTCGCCGTAATCGGCGCAGGAGCCGCCGGCATGATGTGCGCCGCCGTTGCTGGCCAGCGTGGCCGCAAGGTGGTGCTGATTGACCATGCCAAGCGCATCGGTGAAAAAATCCGTATTTCTGGGGGTGGCCGTTGCAACTTCACGAATGTGGATGTCGGGCCGGGAAACTTTCTTTCGCAGAATCCGCATTTCAGTCGTAGCGTCTTGGCGCGCTACACCCCCCAGGATTTCATCCAGTTGATGCGACGTTACCGCATCGACTTTCATGAGAAACATCGGGGCCAGCTGTTTTGCGACGATTCGGCTGAACAGATCGTCACCATGCTCAAGGCGGAATGCGCGCTGGGTCATGTCGAGTGGCGTCAGCCTTGCCAAGTGGCTGAAGTGCGCCAGGCAGGTAACCAGTTTCAGCTTGTGGCCGAAGGAGGCAATGTGCGTTGCGATAGCTTGGTGATTGCCACCGGTGGCCTGTCGATTCCCAAGATTGGTGCGAGCGACTTTGCCTATCGTTTAGCGCGTCAGTTCGAGTTACCCTTGGTGCCAACCCAGCCAGCACTGGTGCCCATGACGTTCGACAGCGTGCATTGGGAACCCTTTAACACTCTGGCCGGACTGGCGCTCGAGGTGGAAGTCGCTACTGGTGCTGGCAAGAAGCGTGGTCAGTTTCGGGAAGACCTGCTCTTCACCCACCGCGGCTTGTCCGGTCCGGCCATCCTGCAGATTTCCAGCTACTGGCAGCCAGGTACGCCCTTGACGTTGAATCTCTTACCAGAGCTAGATGTGGCAGACGCGCTTATTCGTAGCAAGGGCAGCAGTCGCAAGAATCTGGGTAATCAATTGGCGCAGTGGCTGCCATCGCGCTTGGCCGAAGGATGGTTGCAGGCCCAATGCCTGGACGCAGGTGTGCGTCTGGCTGACATGCCGGATAGGATCTTGCAGCAACTGGGCGGATCTCTGAACCATTGGCAAGTGCTGCCCAGCGGCACCGAGGGTTATCGCAAGGCCGAAGTCACCCGAGGCGGGCTTGACACAAGTGTTCTGTCGCAGCAAACTTTAATGACTAAAGTGGTTCCAGGCTTGCATTTCATCGGAGAAGCCGTGGATGTCACAGGCTGGCTGGGCGGCTACAATTTTCAGTGGGCCTGGGCGTCAGGGGTGGCTGCTGGGATGGTGACATAACTCCACAACACTTTGTTTCTTCGTAATGTTTCTTATGGGGAAAAGACTACCCTTCTTCTGAGTGATAAAATGCGCGCAATTCTATTCATCATGCCGTCAAAAATGACAAGGCAGATAGAGTTAAGTTGATGAGTAGTGAAGGAAAAAAGTTGACGACCTACGATAGAAGAAAAAAAATATCAGACGAGGAAGACTACATTGACCTCGCTGAAATCGCTGCGGCCATTTGGCGTAACCGCATCATTTTCGTGATTTGTCTGGTGCTGGGACTCGTGGGAGCTATTGCCGCATATACTGCACTACCAGTTAAATGGCGAGCAACAGCTACCTTGCAAATTGGACAGATGCCCGACTTGGGGAATGCCACTTCCAAGCAGACCGCCTTGATCGAGCCATCCGCCCAAGTGGTGGAAAAGCTACAACTTCTCGACCAGGAAATCCTGACCCAGGCCGGTTTGAATCCGACACAAAAGACGCCAGCTGCCAAGCTGCTGCTGAGCACCATGAAAGCGACGCAATTGAAAAACACAAACCTGATCCAGGTTAGTGTTGCCGGGTTCTCTGATGAGCAGGCGCGTAAGCATATGGAAGCCATCACGGCGGTGGTGCTGGCAAAGCATGGCGAATTGTTCGTGCCGACTGTCAATCGCTTGACAGCGCAATTAAAAGAAAACGCCAATCAGATTCCCAGAGTCCGAGCTGCTCGGGAAGAAACACAGGCATTGTTGCAGCAGGCCGAACAAGCCAAGGCTCTGACGCAATTTGCGCCCACTGTGCTTGCCATGCAGTTAATTGAAAGCAAGGATGCCGAGTTGCGTATGCTGGAAGAAGAGCGCATAGCATTAGCCGACCTAGCTGCGCCATCAAAAACTTACATGACGCGGGTGGTGGGTGGCATCAAGCTCGAAGATGGTCCGTACTTCCCCAAACTGCCCCTGTTTCTGGCGCTGGGTCTTTTTCTTGGCACTCTGCTGGGGGCTGGTCTGACCATAGGGCGCGAATGGCAACGTAAGAAAGCCATAACAATATAATGCAGGCTTTTCTTGCCCAGACCCGGTAAATCCGGCAGAATTTGCGCCTTGCCGAGCAAGGCTGGTATAATCGGTCCCTTTCCTGAAATTTTGGCTTCCTAACTTTATTTACATGACAACTATCCGACTGAAAGAAAACGAGCCCTTTGAAGTAGCGATGCGCCGGTTCAAGCGCACCGTTGAAAAAACCGGTCTGCTGACCGAGTTGCGGGCGCGTGAGTTTTATGAAAAGCCCACCGCAGAGCGCAAGCGCAAGCTGGCCGCCGCGGTCAAGCGTCATTACAAGCGGATTCGCAGCCAGCAGCTGCCCAAGAAATTGTACTGATTTCTTGGTAGTGCCGCGCCTTGCGGCAAGCCATTGAAACCCGCTCCGGTCTTGCTCCGCAGCGGGTTTTGGCGTTTGCGCTGTTAAAAATATTTGGTTGCGGAACTGAACATTGCGCAAGCCGCCTCTCACCCCCTCCCCAACAGGAAACAAAATGAGCCTGAAACAACAAATTTCCGATGATGTAAAGACCGCCATGCGCGCCCGTGAATCCAGCCGGCTGGCCACCTTGCGCCTGTTGACGGCCGCCATCAAACAAAAAGAAGTGGACGAGCGCATCGAACTGGATGACAGCCAAGTATTGGCTACGATCGAAAGAATGATCAAGCAGCGCAAGGACTCCATCAGCCAGTTTGAAAAAGGTGGGCGCCCCGATCTGGTGGAAATCGAACAGGCTGAACTTGAGATCCTTAACGTCTACATGCCAACGGCGTTGTCGGAGACCGAAGTACAGGCTGCTGTTGTCGCAGCCATTGCCGAAACTGGCGCTGCTGGTCCGCAGGACATGGGCAAGGTCATGGGCCTGCTCAAGCAGCGCCTCGCAGAGCGTGCTGACATGACAGCAGTATCCGGCCAGGTCAAGGCTGCACTGGTCAAATCCTGAGGCTGTGATGACGTATTTTTCTAGTCGGGAGCACGGTTTGTGATACCCCAAGCGTTCATCCAGGATTTGCTGAATCGGGTGGATGTGGTCGAGATCGTCGGTCGCTATGTCCCGCTGAAAAAAAACGGCGCTAACTTCAGCGGTTTGTGTCCATTTCACAACGAAAAGACACCTAGCTTCACCGTCAGCCCGACCAAGCAGTTCTATCACTGTTTCGGCTGCGAGGCCCATGGCAGCGCCATCAGCTTTCTGATTGCCTATTCTGGCATGGGGTTCGTCGAAGCTGTGCATGAACTGGCACGCAACGCCGGCATGGTGGTGCCGGAAGAAAGCGACCACCTGCCTCCCGCTCAGCGCGCTGCGGTGGTGGCCAAAAGCCTGGCTTTGACCGAAGTGATGCAGCAAGCCAGTCACTTTTATCGGGAACGTCTGCGCGCTTCCTCCAAGGCCGTGGATTATCTAAAAGGACGAGGCCTGACCGGCGAGATAGCCGCCCGCTTTGGAATGGGGTATGCCCTCGACGAGTGGGAAGGCTTGCGCCAGGTGTTTCCTCATTACACTGCACCTGTATTGATTGAAGCAGGTCTGGTGATTGATCGCAGCGCAGAAGGTAGCGGCGGCCGTCAGCGCTACGATCGCTTCCGCGACCGCATCATGTTTCCCATTCGCAACAACAAAGGGCAGGTGATCGGCTTCGGCGGCCGGGTGCTGGATGGCGGCGAGCCCAAGTATCTGAACTCTCCTGAAACACCCCTGTTTCAAAAAGGCAACGAGCTATATGGCTTGTTCGAGGCGCGCCAAGCCATTCGCGAGGCGGGTTACGTGCTGGTCACTGAAGGCTACATGGACGTTGTGGCGCTGGCGCAACTAGGCATGCCGCATGCCGTGGCGACCTTGGGTACTGCCTGCACGCCAGCGCATGTGCAGCAACTACTCCGCCAGACCGATCATGTGGTCTTCAGTTTCGATGGAGATGCGGCGGGTCGGCGGGCGGCCGGACGCGCACTGGAAGCCTGCCTCCCGTATGCCACCGACACCCGCACCGTGCAGTTTTTATTTTTGCCTGCGGAACATGATCCGGACAGCTTTGTCAGACAGCAGGGTCATGCGGCTTTCGAACGTGAGATTCGCGAAGCGTTGCCGCTGTCACAATTCTTGCTCAAGATAGCCTGCGAGGAATGCGATCTGAATACGACAGAAGGCCGGGCCCGAGCCCAGTTCAATGCCAAGGCCTTGTTGCAGGCGATGCCATCTTCTGCCTTGCGTTTGCAGGTTGTTCGGGCCTTGGCCCAAGCGACGCAAAGCACCGCTGCCGAGATAGA
>JBBSSV010000143.1:0-5242 GCA_038241705.1 Burkholderiales bacterium
ATGGATCACCGCATCAAGAATGTGGACATCACCGATCCAGCCTGGCTGGCACAGTTCGCCCAAAAAGAAAACGTTGCCCTGACCGTGGTCGGTCCCGAAGCGCCGCTGGCTGCGGGCATCGTCAATGTCTTTCGCAACCAAGGCCTGAAGATCTTTGGCCCCACCCGCGAGGCGGCACAACTGGAAAGCTCCAAGGACTTTGCCAAGGCCTTCATGCAGCGCCACGGAATTCCGACGGCGGCTTACCAGACCTTTGTCGAGGCAGCGCCGGCCCATGCCTACATCGATCAGCAAGGCGCGCCCATCGTCATCAAAGCTGATGGCTTGGCGGCCGGCAAGGGCGTAGTGGTAGCCATGACGCTGGAAGAAGCCCACGCTGCCATCGACATGATGCTGTCGGACAATAAATTCGGCGATGCCGGAGCCCGTGTAGTGGTGGAGGAATTTCTGGAAGGCGAGGAAGCCAGCTTCATCGTCATGGTCGACGGTAAAAACGTGCTGGCCTTGGCCACCAGCCAAGATCACAAGCGCCTGCAGGATGGCGACTCTGGCCCGAACACTGGTGGCATGGGCGCCTATTCGCCCGCACCCATCATCACGCCATCCCTGCATGCGCGCATCATGCGCGAAATCATCGATCCCACCGTGGAAGGCATGTCACACGATGGCATTCCCTTTACTGGCTTTTTGTACGCCGGCGTCATGATCGATGCCGAGGGCAACCCGAAAACTCTGGAATTCAATTGCCGCATGGGCGATCCGGAAACCCAGCCCATCCTGATGCGCCTGAAAACCGATCTCACCAGCGTCATGGAACACGCGGTTAATGGCACGCTGGATGCAGTCGAACTGGAATGGGACCGGCGCATCGCGCTGGGCGTGGTCATGGCCGCTGCCGGCTATCCGGACGCGCCGCGCAAGGGTGACGTGATCCAGGGCATTCCGGCCGAAACGCCAGAGTACGTGACCTTTCATGCAGGCACCACTATGGATAATGGTCAACTGCGCGTCACGGGCGGGCGTGTGCTGTGCGTGGTCGGCTTGGGCGACAACGTGCGTCAGGCTCAAAAAATGACGTATGACGCCATTGACCAGATCCGCTTCGACGGTGCCCAGTGGCGGCGCGACATTGGCTGGCGCGCCCTGAAACGTTTGGACTGAATCCCTTGCCCAAGCGATACGCCGACTGCCCTGTTTTGTTGCCAAGGAAAAAACACCCGTGAATCTGACCGACACCCATCCCACTGTCGTCAAGGCCTACCTGCTTGACTTGCAGGAGCGTATCGTCTTTGCGCTGGAAACCGTGGATGGCACACCTTTCCTCAGGGATTCCTGGGAGCGTGCCGAAGGCGGCGGTGGCATTTCGCGCTTGCTGGAAGACGGCAATGTGTTCGAGCGTGGCGGTGTCGGCTTTTCGCATGTCAAAGGCAAAAACCTACCGCCCTCGGCAGCAGCCAACCGGCCGGAACTAACCGGACGCCACTGGGAAGCCATGGGCGTGTCGCTGGTGCTGCATCCGCGTAACCCGTATGCGCCGACCGTGCACATGAATGTGCGTTTCTTCATCGCGCTGGCCGAAGGACAGGAGCCGGTCTGGTGGTTTGGCGGCGGCATAGATCTGACGCCCTACTACGGCTTTGAAGAAGACGTTCGCCATTTTCATGGGCAATGTCACGCAGCTCTGGTCCCCTTTGGCAGCGACCTGTACCCACGCTTCAAGCAATGGTGCGACGATTATTTTTACCTCAAGCACCGCCAGGAACCGCGCGGCATCGGCGGCATCTTCTTTGATGACTACAATGCCCCCGGCTTCGCGGCCAGCTTTGGCATGATGCAAAGCGTGGGCAACCATTTTCTTCCCGCCTATCTGCCGCTGCTCGAGCGCCGCAAGGACACGCCATATGGCGAACGCGAGCGCGATTTTCAGGCCTACCGACGCGGGCGTTACGTTGAATTCAATCTGGTATTCGACCGCGGTACCCTGTTCGGGCTGCAATCGGGTGGACGTACCGAATCCATCCTGATGTCCATGCCGCCGGTCGTCAAATGGCGCTACAACTGGCAGCCTGAAGCCGACACACCTGAAGCCGCCCTATATGAAGACTTTCTGGTGCACCGGGATTGGCTGAAGTGACACGTCTGTGCGTGGCCGTCTTCGGCGGCACCTTTGATCCTGTGCATGATGGCCATGTGGCGCTTGCCGCCCGGTTTATCGACGTACTGCAACCCGATGTGCTGCGCATCCTTCCTGCTGGCAACCCCTGGCAAAAGCAGGCCTTGGAAACGCCTGCCCATCATCGAGTCGCCATGGTTGAGCGCGCTTTTGCCCCATTGAGCGCACGGGTGCAGCTTGAAATCGACCAGCAAGAAATTGCACGCCAGACCCCGACCTATACCGTCGAAACCTTGCGCGCCCTGCGCACTGAATTGGGATCTGAGGCCTCTCTCATTTTTTTGATGGGGGCCGACCAGTTGCAGGGATTGCATACCTGGCAGGAGTGGCCTGTGCTATTCGAGCTGGCTCACCTGGGCGTCGCTGCCCGTCCCGGCTATCTGCAACAGGATCACGTCATGGCGGCCGACGTGGCCCAAGTCTTCAGTCAACGACTGGGGACGCCCGAACAACTTCGCACCTCTGCCTATGGCCTGTGCTTTTTTGACGAAAGCTTGGCCATGGACATCTCCGCCACCGCCATTCGCGCCACTCTGGAAAAGGGTACATCTCCGCAGGCGCTGCTGCCTGCAGCAGTGTTAGACTACATTCAACACCACCACCTCTACTGACACCAATGGATATTAAAACACTACAAAAACTGGTCGTGGACGCTCTGGAAGACGTCAAGGCACAAGACATCCGTATCTACGATACCGCCCATCTGACCAGCCTGTTCGACCGGATTGCCATAGTCTCGGGCACCTCCAATCGTCAGACTCGCGCTCTGGCTGCATCTGTCAGAGATAAGGTAAAAGAAAATGGCGGCGACATCCTGAGCATTGAGGGTGAAGACACGGGCGAATGGGTGCTGGTCGACCTGGGCGACATGGTAGTTCACATCATGCAGCCGGTCATCCGCGAGTATTACCGCCTGGAAGAAATCTGGGGCGAGAAGGAAGTCCGGCTGGGTGCGGCCAAACGCACTTCCGCCCGCACTGCCATGGGCCCAGATGACGAAGAGGCACCCAAAAAACGTCCGCGTCATCTGGTTGCCAGTCAGGCGCTGGCCAAAGAAGACGATGCCCCTGCTCCCAAGCCGCGCAAGACCGCAGCTAAAAAGACCACCGCTGGCGCTGCAGTACCAGTAGGCAAGCGCGTGCGGGTTGCCACTTCAAAAAGCGCTACACCCAAGAAAACCGCGGCCAAGCGCACGACCAAACCGACACAAGGCTGATCGGACGGCATGCAGCTAGTGATTGCCGCAGTCGGCCATAAAATGCCGGCCTGGGTAGAACAGGGCTTTGCCGAATACGCTAAACGCATGCCACCTGAATACCGACTCAGCCTGAAAGAAATTCGCCCGGGCGAACGTGGGGCCGGCAAGAGCGCCCAGACTGTGATGGCACAGGAGCGTGGTCGAATCGAAGCAGCCCTACCCAAAAACGTCCACATCGTCGTGCTGGATGAGCACGGCAAAGACTTGACGACCATGCAGCTAGCGCGCCAGCTTGAGCAATGGCAGCAGGACGGACGCGACCTGGCCTTTGTGATTGGTGGCGCTGACGGGCTGGATGCCGGATTCAAGCAGCGTGCCGATCAGATGATCCGCATTTCCAGCCTGACACTGCCGCACGGTATGGTGCGCGTCCTGCTAGCTGAGCAACTCTACCGTGCCTGGAGCGTTACCCAAAATCATCCCTACCACCGCGCCTGACCCGCCAGTAGTATCGGAGACAATTTATCCTGAAAGGCAGCTGCTCGTATGAAACCGACTGGCCCAAAAATCTATCTCGCATCCAAGAGTCCCCGCCGCCGCGAACTCTTGCGCCAGATCGGCGTGGATTTTGAATTGCTGATGCTGCGTGATCTGCCGCGTGGCCAGGATGTCAGCGAAGTCGTCTTGCCGGGAGAGCCTGCCGAAGACTATGTCGCCCGCGTTACCTTGGAAAAAGCACAGGCTGCTCACCAGACCATGCTCTGGCGACGCTTGCCCCCGCGCCCCATCCTGGCAGCCGACACCACCGTCACACTGGACGCACGCATCATGGGCAAACCCGCCAATGCCGCCGAAGCAGCAGACATGCTGCAGCTACTGTCGGGACGCACCCATCAGGTTTTGAGCAGCGTCGCCTTGCACCACCAGGGTACTATTTGGCAAACTACTCAACGCTCGCAAGTTACTTTTACACCGCTTACGGCCGATACCATTGCCGCCTATTGCGCAACCACTGAGCCGTATGACAAAGCCGGCGCTTATGGCGTGCAGGGCTACGCCGCCATTTTCATCCAGGAAATCATGGGTAGTTATTCCGGCATCATGGGGCTTCCACTTTTTGAAACCGGCCAGTTGCTGCAGCAGGCTGGTCTTAGACAGCCATGAGTGAAGATCTTCTCGTCAATATCACCCCCCAGGAAACCCGGGTTGCCTTGATTCTGCAAGGCGCCGTCCAGGAACTGCACATCGAGCGCACCGCTTCTCGTGGCCGTACCGGCAACATCCAACTGGGCAAAGTCGCCCGGGTTTTGCCCGGCATGCAATCGGCCTTTATCGACATCGGCATGGAACGCGCCGCTTTTCTCCATATTGCCGATATCTGGGAAGCACGTTCGCAAGGCGCCTCTGGTGGGCCTCCCTTGCAAATCGAAAAGCAATTGTTCGATGGTCAGACCGTGATGGTGCAGGTCATCAAGGACCCGATCGGCACTAAGGGCGCACGCCTGTCCACGCAGATTTCGATTGCCGGACGTATGCTGGTCTACCTGCCGCAGGATGCCCACATCGGCATTTCCCAGCGCATCGAGAAAGAGAGCGAGCGCGAACGTCTGCGCAAGCGCGTCCAGCATTTGCTGCCGCCAGAAGAAAAAGGTGGCTTCATCATCCGCACCATGGCCGAGGACGCCACTGATGCCGAGTTGGCCATGGACATCGATTACCTGCTCAAAACTTGGGCCCGCATCTGCGAGCAGGCCAAGACCCTGCCTGCTCCTACGCTGCTGTACCAAGATCTGAGTCTGGCCCAGCGGGTACTGCGGGACTTTGCCTGCGATGACACTTCTAGCATCCAGGTCGACTCACGCGAGAACTTC
>JBBSSV010000144.1:0-5221 GCA_038241705.1 Burkholderiales bacterium
GGCAAGAGAAGCGAACGGAGCGAAAGCCATGAGTTTGATAGAAATAAAAGTACCGGACATCGGTGACTTCGACGAAGTGGATGTCATCGAGGTGCTGGTGCAGCCAGGCGACACCATCGAGATCGATCAGTCGCTGATCACGGTCGAGTCCGACAAGGCCAGTATGGAAATTCCTGCCAGCCACGCTGGCGTGGTCAAGGAAGTGAAGGTCAAGCTCGGCGACAAGATTACTGAAGGCTCGGTCATGTTGACGTTGGAAGCAGCAGGCGAGGCCGAGGCAGTGGCAACACCTGCGGCTGATACTGCCCCAGCAGAAGAAGAGCCGGCCGCAGCAGAAGAGCCAACAGAAGCAAGTGCTGCTGAAAAAAAGCCAGCACCGGTAGAGGCGGCACAACCCGCTGCTGCACCAACCCCTGCAGCGCCCGCGCCAGAAGAGAGCGTCAGCGAGCCTGAATCAGCAGCAGCCGAGTCCGCCGCACAGCCAGCCTCCGCCAAGGCAAGCGCCCCCGCCGCAACTCCGCCCGCATCAACGCCCGCCAAAGCGACTGCCCCGGCCACGCCTGCTGCGGCCAGCGGTAACGGTAGCAAAGCACATGCTTCCCCTTCGATTCGCAAATTTGCGCGTGAACTGGGTGTAGATCTGGGCCAAGTGGGCGGGACCGGGCCTAAGGGACGCATCACCCGCGAAGACCTCCAAGATTACGTTAAATCGCTGGTGGCCAAGGCCGTTGCGCCCACCGCAGCGCCGACCCAAGAAGCCCCCGCAGGCAATGGCATGGGTCTGGATTTGCTGCCCTGGCCGTCACTGGATTTTTCCAAGTTTGGTGAAACCGAACTCTCGCCTCTGTCGCGCATTAAAAAAATCAGCGGGCCCAACTTGCACCGCAACTGGGTCGTCATTCCGCACGTCACGCAGTACGACGAGGCTGACGTCACCGAGTTGGAAGCTTTCCGCAAGTCCTCGAACGAGGCATTGTCCAAGTCAGGCGTACGCCTGACCATCTTGGCTTTCGTCATCAAGGCCTGCGTCAGCGCTCTGAAGAAATTTCCTGACTTCAATGCCTCGCTCGATGCCGCTGGTGAAAACCTGATCCTGAAAAAGTATTTCCATATCGGCTTTGCTGCAGATACGCCACAAGGCTTGATGGTGCCGGTGTTGAAAGATGCCGACAAGAAAAGCATCGTTGAGATTGCAGCAGAAATGGGCGAGCTTTCGGCCCAGGCCCGTGACGGCAAGTTGAAGCCGACTGACATGCAGGGTGCTAGCTTCACCATTTCGTCGTTGGGCGGTATCGGTGGCACCAAGTTCACGCCTATCATCAACGCGCCGGAAGTGGCGATTCTGGGCCTGTCCAAGGCTGAGATGAAGCCGGTCTGGGATGGCGAGCAGTTCATTCCGCGTCTGATCATGCCGCTTTCCCTGTCTTACGATCACCGCGTCATCGACGGCGCCAGCGGCGTGCGCTTTACCGTGTATCTGGCCGAGATGCTGTCGGACCTGCGCAAGACCATGCTGTAACAAGCCGCCTGGCCAGCAGGTCAGGCTGGCAGCAAAGCACACGGCGAGCAGCGCACCGGTAACCCTGGGCACTGCCATCCCTATCCACCATGCCCTGTTCGGCATGGCAAGACGGAGCGAAAGCGATGAGTTTGATTGAAGTGAAAATTCCCGATATCGGCGACTTCGACGAAGTGGGTGTGATCGAGGTACTGGTCAATGTTGGTGACAAAATCGAGATCGACCAGTCGCTGATCACGATCGAATCTGATAAAGCCAGCATGGAAATCCCTTCCAGCCACGCCGGCGTAGTCAAGGAAATGAAGGTGAGCCTGGGCGACAACGTCACCGAAGGCACGGTCATGCTGACTCTGGAGGCCGCAGAGGAAGAAGAAGCAATAGAGGAAGAGAAAACGGAAACAGAAGAAAACGTTGAGGAGGCCCCTGCGACAGCGGAGCAGCCCAAAGCGACCACACCTACTGCAGCGACCACACCTACTGCAGCGACCACACCTACTGCAGCGTCCGCACAGCCGGCAGCGCCAGTATCTGCCCCAGTTGTCCCCGTTGCGCCTGCTGCAGCACCTCAGGCCACTGCACCCGCTCCGGCAGCGCCTGTCCCTCATCCAGCCAGCGCTCCGACAGCACAGGCTGACATGGAATGTGATCTGCTGGTGCTGGGCGGTGGCCCCGGCGGCTATTCCGCCGCTTTTCGCGCCGCCGACTTGGGTCTGAATACGGTACTGGTCGAGCGTTATGCCACCTTGGGTGGCGTCTGCCTGAACGTTGGCTGCATTCCTTCCAAGGCCCTGCTGCACGTGGCGGCCGTCATGGACGAAGCCAGCGGCATGGGCGCGCACGGCATTAGCTTTGGCAAGCCAGAGGTCGATCTCGACCAGTTACGCGGCTGGAAAGACAAGGTCATTTCCAAGATGACCGGTGGCCTGACCGGCATGGCCAAGGCGCGCAAGGTCAAGGTAGTCCAGGGTGTGGGTCAGTTCATTAATAGCCATCAACTGGAAGTCACCGCAGGCGACGGCAGCAAGCAAGTCGTGCAGTTCAAGCAGACCATCATTGCCGCCGGTTCGTCCGTAGTGAAGCTGCCCTTCTTGCCGGAAGATCCGCGCATCGTTGACTCTACCGGTGCCCTGACTTTGCCCGCTATCCCTAAGCGCATGCTGGTGATTGGCGGTGGCATCATTGGTCTAGAAATGGCAACCGTGTATTCCAGCTTGGGCGCGCGCATCGATGTAGTGGAGATGATGGACGGACTGATGCAGGGCCCTGATCGCGATGCAGTCAAAGTCTGGCAGAAATTCAATGAAAAACGCTTCGACCGGATCATGACCAAGACCAAAACGGTCGCAGTCGAAGCCTTGGAAGAAGGCATCAAGGTCAGCTTCGAAAGCATGGAGAACGGCGGCACTGCACCCGAAGCGCAGGTTTATGATCTGGTGCTGGTGGCCGTGGGCCGTAGCCCCAACGGTGGTTTGGTCGGGGCCGACAAGGCTGGCGTAACTGTCACGGACAAAGGCTTCATCGAGGTTGATTCCCAGATGCGCACCAATGTCGAACATATTTTCGCCATTGGCGACCTGGTTGGGCAGCCGATGCTAGCGCACAAGGCAGTGCATGAAGGCCATGTCGCCGCTGAAGCCGCGGCGGGCGAGAAGGCCCATTTCGATGCCCGCGTGATTCCTTCGGTGGCGTACACCGACCCGGAAGTAGCCTGGGTCGGCGTGACCGAAGACGAAGCTAAGGCGCAGGGCATCAAGGTCGAGAAAGGCCTCTTTCCGTGGGTGGCCAGCGGCCGTGCTGTGGCCAATGGGCGGGAAGAAGGCTTTACCAAGTTGCTCTTCGACGCCGACACCCATCGTATTGTCGGCGGCACCATCGTCGGCACCCATGCAGGCGACATGATTGGTGAAATTGTCTTGGCGATTGAAATGGGCGCGGATGCCGTGGATATTAGCAAAACCATCCATCCGCATCCGACCCTGGGTGAATCCATCGGCATGGCAGCAGAGGCGTTTGAAGGCACCTGTACTGATCTGCCTCCGGCTCGCAAACACTAAGCAAATCCAAGCGCAGGTCTGACAAAAAAGCGACGACTGCCTTTGGACAGCGTTGCTTTTTTTAATGTCAATTCGTTCTTTATGGAGTACGAAAATTTTCTACGTCGGGCACTAACAGCACGCGATTTGGTGCAAGCAAGGTCTTATGCTGCTTGCACTTGGCGTAATACTTGGCGCAGCATGGCCAGCATTTGATCCAGTTCGGCGTGGGTGACGTTCAAGGCCGGCATGAAACGCAGCAGGTCAGGGCGGGGTGCATTCAGCAGCAGTCCAACCGGCTCCATCAGGCGCGCCGCTTCGACGATCTGTGGCCCGATGTCTTGGCCTAGGCGCAGCGCCCGCAGCAAGCCTTCGCCGCGTTCGCCCTGTAGGCCGAATTCTTCGGATAGGCGTTCGAGTTCGGCGCCTAGATATTCGCTGGATTCTCGTACGGAAGCCATGAATCCCGGTGCCAGCAAGGTATCGGCCACCGCTTGTCCGACAGCGGTCATCAGCGGATTGCCGTTGTAGGTGCCACCCTGATCGCCGGGTGTAAAGCAGGCGAACTCTTCCTTGCACAGCATCGCCGCCAGCGGCACACCAGCACCGATGCCCTTGCCCAGCGTCATGATGTCAGGCTCGATCTCAGACAGTTGGTAGGCAAACAGTTCGCCGGTACGGCCCATGCCGGTCTGGACTTCATCGACGATCAGCAGCAGGTTGTGCTTCTGGGTCAGGGCACGCAAGGCCTGCATGAATGCTGGCGCCACCGGCAGGACCCCGCCTTCGCCTTGTACCGGCTCCAGCATAATGGCAATGGTCTTGTCGGTGATCAGGCCCTTGACGCTCTCTAGGTCATTCAAGTGAGCCTTGGGAAAGCCTGGCACCTGTGGTGCAAACAGCGTATCCCATCCGGTCTTGCCGCTGGCAGACATGGTCGCCAGTGTGCGTCCATGAAAGCTGTGTTCAAAGGTGATGATCTCGAAACGGTTGTCACCGGCAGCATTGGGATGCAACTGACCCCATTTGCGGGCCAGCTTGATGGCGCTTTCATTGGCTTCGGCGCCACTGTTGGCAAAGAACACCCGGTCAAAACAAGAGTGTTTGGTCAGGGTCTCGGCCAGGCGGATGGCCGGCTCATTGTAAAAGGCTGGGGAAGGGTTGATCAGGCGTCCGGCTTGTTTGATCAAGGCATCCTGAACGCATTGCGGCGAATGGCCGAGGCAGTTGACGGCCCAGCCTTGGAGGAAATCCAGATAACGCTTGCCAGTATGGTCCGTCAGCCACATGCCCTGACCTTCGGTAAACACTAAGTCGGGCCGGTTGGTAATCGACAAAAGAGTATTGACGGGATATTGGCTGAATTCCATCGGCGCTGCTCCGGGATAAATGATGAAAAGGGGGATAAAAAGGCTGACGCAGATGTTAGGGGCTTTGCCGTGTTACGTCAAAGCCCCTGCACGCAATACGGAGCAAGTGTCGGGCTACAGACATCAACTGGCTGCCAGATAGGCCTCGTTAAGGAAGGCATCGGCAAAGAACTCGTCTGCCGGCAAGCCGGCCTGGGCCAGGAAGTCTTGCTGCGCGGCCTCCACCATGGCCGGATTGCCGCAGGCATAAACCTGGTGTGCAGACAGATCCGGGAAATCCTGCATCACGGCCTGATGCA
>JBBSSV010000145.1:0-5214 GCA_038241705.1 Burkholderiales bacterium
GAAGGCCCGCAAGATATCTCGTATACCGCGATGTCGGCCATCGTTCAGAAAATGGCTGGCCGGGTACAGGCCAACCCGGATGTCGCCACGGTGACGGCACGTGTGCGCAGCGGCAATACCGGTTTCATGTTCCTGAGTCTGCAGCCGCGCACCCAGCGCGACGACATGGATCAGGTGGTGGGCCGCTTGCGCCAGCAATTGGGCGATGTGCCGGGCGTGAAGGTTTATCTCAATCCGGTACAGAACCTGCGTCTGGGCGGCCGTTCCAGCAAGAGTCGCTACCAGTACGTACTGCAAAGCGTGCGCGCCGATGAACTTGGGCAGTGGGCTGAAAAAATGCAAGCTGGCATGCGCGCCGATGCGGGTTTTACCGACGTCACCAGCGATTCCCAACTGGCTGGCTTGCAGGCTCAGGTCTTGATTGACCGCGACCGGGCCAGCGCCGCTGGCGTCGCCGTGCAGGATATCCGCACGGCCTTGTACAGCGCCTTTGGCGAACGCCAAGTGTCCACCATCTACAGCAGCAGCGACAGCTATTCAGTGATCTTGCAGGCAGCCGGTGCTGGCCAGCAGGATGAGAACGCGCTGGCGGCCATCCATGTACGCAGCAAGACCGGCGTACTGGTGCCGTTGTCCTCGGTGTCTAGAGTAGAGCGCCGCGCCGCGCCGGTATCGGTCAATCACCAAGGCCAGTTGCAGGCGATCACCTTATCTTTCAACTTGGCACCGGACGTGCCTTTGGGGGAGGCCACCCGTCGTATGAGCGCCATTGCCGCCGACATCGGGCTGCCGCCGACTGTGATCACAAGTTACGCTGGCGATGCCGCCGTGTTCGAAACCGCCCAAGGGCATCAGGTGGCATTACTGGTGCTGGCAGTAGTCGTGATCTACATCCTGTTGGGAGTGCTGTACGAAAGCTACATCCACCCGCTGACCATTCTGGCCGGTTTGCCCTCTGCAGCGGTAGGTGCCTTGCTGGCCTTGCAATGGTTCGGCATGGAGCTGACCCTGATCGCGACCATTGGCATTTTGATGTTGATTGGCATCGTTAAAAAGAACGCCATCATGATGATTGACTTTGCCCTGGATGTGCAGCGCAACCGGCAAATGGCGCCTCTGGAAGCCATTCGCAGCGCCTGTCTGCTGCGTTTTCGACCGATCATGATGACCACGCTAGCTGCGCTGATGGGTGCTTTGCCGATTGCGCTTGGCTTGGGTGCAGGCGCCGAACTGCGTCAGCCGCTGGGCGTGGCGATTGTCGGTGGGTTGCTGGTGTCGCAGGTGATTACGCTGTTCATCACGCCGGTGATCTATCTGTATCTGGATCGCTTCAGTGGTGCTGGGCCGTTGCAGTTGGCAGGAGATGAGACCGCGATATCCTCGGCCACACCTGTCAGCCGCGATTCCTGATAGCGGATATTGCAAGGACGCACACGAATTCGAGCGCGACTCGGTTTTCCTATTGGCAGAGCTGGACATCAACCAGGAGGTCTAAGGCCTGTCCGAATATCTGGGCGCGTTGCAATCGTTCTGACTGAACGAATTAGCCACGCTTCGCCTACCAGCCGTGCAAGTTTTAAACAGCGCACATCGTTATAAAATATGGCGAACAAATGGATTAAGGCCATAAGCGCCAGCTCGTTTTTGTTTATGAGCTGAAAGCAAAAGAGTAGGTGGCCAAAATGGTCAGCGCAGCCTTTCAACAACGACACTTCCTTGGGTTGCACTTCGCAGGGGCGAAGGTCTTATTGCTGCCAATGTTGTTGCAATGAAAAAGACTGGCAAACATAGAAGTTTGCGGCTATAATTCTTGTCTTTAGGCGCGTAGCTCAGCTGGTTAGAGCACTACCTTGACATGGTAGGGGTCGTTGGTTCGAGTCCAATCGTGCCTACCAATTTAATCATTTGGTAAGCAATGCACTCCAAATGAAAAACAAATAAAACTTGTACTTCTTCCAGGGAAAACGGTGACGTTTTCCCTTTTTTTTTCCCCTCCGTTAAGCGCCGGATGTGATTTCGTGCAACAAGGATTGCTCAAAAGACTTAAAAGGTTATGATGTTATTCCTGTGCACTTAGTGCTAAGAGGAATCGGTCTTTTTGATTCCGTACATTTCATAAGCAGACATGTCACTCAACTCCCAATCTGATTCTTTGCTTGAGCAACAAATAGTTTCCAGATTCGGCATGCTGCCTAATTTGTACCGTGATGGCACGCAGGAAGCCATCAGACAAATATGGCCCTTTGCACAAGCTGCTTATCTCGACAATCCCTTGCCTGCGCCTTTCAAGGAGCGCTTGTTTGTCTACCTTTCTCGTTTCACCCCTTCCTCTTATTCACTGATCCGGCATACGGGCTTTCTGCTGGGCCGCGGTTATGTGGCGGGTGACAAAAATTGCGCGCCGCACACATTTCCAGAAGCCTTGGCGCTTTTGCGCAGCCCTCCACCAGGACCGGTTGAGATTCAAGCTGCAAAAAATGAATTCCTGGGACTCAAATCTCCCTTGGAAGAGTTGCCTGCCATGGGCAGCAAGGCTGAGTTGGCGATCTTTCAGATAGTGGGCGGAATCTATCTGGAAACCGCCGAATTGGAACGTGCCAGAAAAGCTTTGCAGCAGGCCTTAGGAGCCCATTGGTCGGAGTTGACGCTGGGGTTGATGACTTTCATTCGCATGGAAAATACTTGGACTGCCCTGCATCCGGAAATCAAGTCGGAAGCGGATGTTGCAGACCTTTTGGAAGATAAGAATGATCTGGGTGTCCTGCTTGCCGCAGGTGAGGGTTTTGGCCGCAGCAGCATGCACCAAGATCTTTATTCCGAATTGCAATTACTGCGCCGCGAAAAACAGAACAAGAGCGAATTGGTAAAAGCAAAAAAGGAACTGGAAGAAAAAGACCGGCAAAAAGACAAATTCATCGCAACGCTTGGACATGAACTGCGCAATCCGGTGGCGGCGATCACGGCGGTGTCCGAGATGTTCCAGATGGTCAATCCATCGGATTCACGCCTGCGCAATGCTGGCAATATCCTATACCGACAATCCCAGACTTTGGGCAGAATGCTTGACGATTTGCTGGACGTATCGACTTTTTCCTTTGGCGAGGTTTTCATCACCAAAACCGCCTTGGAAGTCGACGACGTGTTAAGACAAGTCCTGCATGATTTTGAGTCGCGCTTCACGGAAAGTGGCGTGGTACTGAAGTTGGATCTGGCGTCCCAGGGTGCTCATGCGCTGGCAGACCGCACTCGCCTACAGCAGGTCTTCGAGCATATTCTCGCCAACGCCTTGCAGTTCACGGATGCGCCTGGTCATGTGCTGGTTACGAGTCAGGTAGAGCGCCAGCAAGTTGTTGTCATGATTTCCGATAGCGGGCAGGGCTTTGATCCGGGTTATGCCAAGACCATTCTTGAGCCTTTTTCACAAGGGCCACAGGATCTGGGACGCAAGCGCGGCGGGCTGGGGCTAGGGCTGGCTATCGCCAAGATGATCGTCGATTTGCACAATGGCAAGCTTGAAGCCAGCAGCGCCGGCCCAGGCAAAGGCGCCACGCTCAGGCTGACATTGCCCTTGAGTGCCAAGGGTGGATTGGCAGATGCCAAGCAAGAAAAGACCAGCAGTTCCCGTATTCGAGTGTTGGTAGTCGAAGACAACCGAGACTTTGCCCAATTATTCAAGGACATGCTGCAAATCATGGGCTGCGACCCAGAGGTGGCCATGACGGCCCAGGAAGGTCTTGAAGTGGCTCGCCAGTCACAGCCCGACATGATTTTCTGTGATATCGGCTTGCCGGGTGAGATGGATGGCTTTGGCTTCGCCCGGGCAATGCGAGCGGATGCGCGGATGAAGGATATTCCTCTAGTTGCGGTGTCCGGTTACACCAGCGGCGAGGATAAGCAAAAAGCCCTAGCTGCAGGCTTTGATCGTCTGTGTCCCAAGCCAGTCAAGTTCGGTGACATCAGCGAATCACTGAAGGACATGGTCCATAAAAACCGGCTTTCCTGAACTGAAAAGCCGATGAGTGATAAGAGCTGAAAGTTCAAGGGGCGATATGCTCAGATAGGCAGGAGACAGAGCCACTGCATTGGCACTTTGGCTGCGCTTGCTCTACGTTTCAGGAAAAATGCTTTTCAAAAGTCTTGTCAAGTCGCTACAGGGTCCAGCGCTTCGGCTAGTTGGGTCAAGCTGTAAGGCTTGGATAAAACGGTGACTTCAAACTTCAGTTGGGAAGCGATGCTCTCACCGTAGCCCGAGGAGAGGATGATTTTCACTTGTGGCAAAGCGGCGTGGACTTTTTTTGCCAACTCCACTCCTGAAATGCCCGGTAAGCTGACGTCGGAAATCAAGATATCTGCTTGTTGTTCTTCGAGACTGTCCAGCGCTTCTTCAGCGCTGATGACGCTGATCACATCATGTCCCAACATCAAGAGCATTTCGCACAGCAAGTCGCGAAAGTCTGCGTTGTCTTCGACCACAATGATACGAAGATCTGCCCGATCTGGTGTTTGCTCGGAAGAGGTAGTGGATGCCGACTCTTCACTGAAGTCCTGACTTTCAAGCATTGTGTTTTTTTTGTATGTATTCATGGAATTAGAGGTAATGGGTGGTAGTTTTGCTCGATTCGTCTGTGTTAAGCACAAGCAAACAAAGAGATAACTTTCGCATTACTGTGCGTCATCATACCTTGAGCCACTAATGGCTGCATCGATTGAAATGTATTGCAATCCTGTGTTAACTAAATGTTAATGAACGTTTTTTCGCAGCAGAGGCTTGCTTTTGATCGATGCAGGAAAAACCCGTGCTGGAGCCTGGAAGACCAGGCCCGCACAATGACAGCACATCTGCTGGCGCTCGGCGTCATGCAGGATTCATCCTTTCTCTGCTATGATTTTGGTCCGCAGAATAGTCGGTTCGTAGCGGCCTTTGGATGAGTTGTTGCAGACGCAGCCTGAAAAGCTTGTCGAGCTTAGGTACTGACGGGGCTGCTTCAAAAAATACTCTTGCCGCTACGCGCACGAAGCTTCATAAAATATTGAACGCGGAAAACTCCGCGCTTTTTCATATTGAATTATTGGCCTGATTGTTGCCGATTTGCAATGAATTGACGTTGCCCGGTTTGCATGAAAAGCAGCACCGCTGAGGTGTGATGATGGAGAAAACATGATTTCAGTCCGACTTCCGGATGGTTCGCAACGTCAGTTTGATGAGCCTGTGAC
>JBBSSV010000146.1:0-5194 GCA_038241705.1 Burkholderiales bacterium
AAATTCGAGTTTTCTGCGACCTATCGGTGACCTGTGTTCGCTTCGGCTATGGAAAAATTCTGTCAACGAAATGGTGATTTTCTTTAAAACGTATCTTTCCTTGGATATAATCTAAGGTTGCTAGAAGTTTCGTGCAGATTTCGCAATTTGATTGATTGGGGTGGGTATGAGTAACGACGAAAAGCAGGTCGATTCCGGTCGGCGTGGCTTGCTGGTTGCCACGTGCGCCGCAGGCGGCGTAGTAGGGCTGGCGACAACAGGGGCGCTGGTATCCACCTTTGCTCCTTCAGAGCGGGCAAAAGCAGCCGGTGCGCCCGTCGAGGTCGATATTACTGGCATGGAAGTCGGTGAGATGAAGACGGTCGAGTGGCGCGGCAAGCCGGTCTGGGTCCTCAAGCGTTCTCCGGAAATGGTGGCTGACCTCAAGAAAATTGATGGCGAACTCGCTGATCCGAATTCCGAGCGCAATCCTGCGGAATTTACGCCTGAATATGCGCGTAATGAATACCGCTCAATCCAGCCTGAATTTTTGGTGGTGGTCGGCATCTGCACCCATCTTGGCTGCTCTCCCATCACCAAGTTCCAGACCGGCCCTCAGTCGTCGATGCCGAACGACTGGCCGGGCGGCTTCCTGTGCCCTTGCCACGGCTCCACGTTTGACCTGGCTGCCCGGGTCTACAAGAACAAACCAGCGCCTGACAACTTGCCGGTACCACCTCACATGTATTTGAGTGACACCCGGATAGTGATCGGCAAGGACGAAAAGGGCGAGGCATAACATGGCATTCGTTGACAAGAAGCTCCCGGCGGATGCGCCGGTTTCGGCCAAGGCGCTGAACTGGGTCGATGCCCGCTTTCCGCTTAGCAAGCTCTGGCATGAGCAGTGGGGCAGCTATTACGCGCCTAAGAACTTTAACTGGTGGTACATCTTCGGCTCGCTAGCGATGCTGGTGTTGGTGATCCAGATCGTGACCGGTATTTTTCTGGTGATGCATTACAAGCCGGATGCAAACCTGGCCTTCGCCTCGGTTGAATACATAATGCGCGATGTGCCCTGGGGTTGGCTGGTGCGCTACATGCACTCGACCGGTGCTTCGGCCTTTTTCATCGTCATTTATCTGCACATGACGCGTGCCTTGCTTTACGGTTCCTACCGCAAGCCGCGCGAGTTGATATGGCTGTTTGGCGTGGGCATCTTCCTATGTCTGATGGGTGAAGCCTTCTTTGGTTATCTCCTGCCTTGGGGTCAAATGTCTTACTGGGGCGCGCAGGTGATCGTTAACTTGTTCAGCGCAATTCCTTTCATCGGCCCCGACCTGTCGCTATGGATTCGTGGTGACTATGTAGTATCCGATGCGACCCTGAACCGCTTCTTTGCTTTCCACGTGATTGCTATTCCGCTGGTTCTGATCGGCCTGGTGGCAGCGCACTTGATCGCTTTGCATGAAGTCGGCTCGAACAACCCCGATGGCATTGATGTCAAGGACAATATCGGCCCGGACGGTCATCCGGTCGATGCGATTCCTTCGCATCCTTACTACACCTTCCACGATATCTTCGGTGTGACCATCTTCCTGCTGATATTCAGTGCAGTGGTGTTCTTCGCACCAGAGATGGGCGGCTACTTCCTGGAATACAACAACTTTGTACCGGCCGATTCACTGAAAACCCCGGAGCATATTGCACCGGTCTGGTACTTCACGCCTTACTACTCGATTTTGCGGGCAGTGACGTCCGAGTTCATGTATGCCCTGATCGCAGGTGTTGCAGCGTATGTGGCGCTGGTTATTGTCAAGACCCGTCTGAGCGGCGCGATCAAGGCGGCGCTGGCGATCGGTGGATTGATCGTGATCGGTGCCATGTTGGTGTTCGATGCCAAGTTCTGGGGTGTGGTGGGCATGGGTGCCTCGGTCGTGATTCTGGCCGGTCTGCCTTGGTTTGATCATTCTCCCGCAAGGTCGATTCGTTATCGCCCGCGTTGGCACCTGTATCTGTTCATTGTGTTTGCGATTGCGTTTGTGATCCTGGGCTACCTGGGCGTGATGCCAACCTCGCCAATTGGTGAGCGTGTCTCGCAAGTCTGCACCTTCATCTATTTCGGCTTTTTCTTGCTGATGCCATGGTGGAGCAAGATGGGAAGCTTCAAGCGTGTCCCCGACCGCGTGACTTTCCATCCACATTGAGTTAAGGAATAAAAATGAATTTGCTTAAAAAACTCATTGTGGCGCTGGTGCTGGCGCCCACGCTGGCACTGGCCGCCGAGGGCGGCGTGCCGCTGGATAAGGCACCGGGCAGCACGACCGACCTGAGCGCTCTGCAGCATGGCGCCAAGCTGTTCGTCAACTACTGTCTGAACTGCCATTCCGCCTCGTCCATGCGTTACAACCGCCTGCAAGATATCGGCTTGAGCGAAGATCAAATCCGGAACAATCTTTTGTTCACCGGTGACAAGGTGGGCGACATGATGACCGTTGCCTTGACGCGTGACGATGCCAAGGACTGGTTCGGCGCCGCACCCCCAGACCTGACGGTGATAGCCCGCGCCAAGGCTTCTTCCGAAGGGACAGGCCCGGACTGGCTCTACACCTACTTGCGTACTTTCTACAAGGACGACTCCCGTCCGCTGGGCTGGAACAATATGGTGTTCCCGAACGTGGGCATGCCGCATGCTCTGTGGGAACTGCAAGGCATCCGCGCGGCCAAGTACGTGGAAGAAAAAGACCCTAAGAATCCAGAACGGACTATCAAGAAGTTTGCCGGCTTCGAGCAACTTACGCCGGGCAAGCTGAGCCCAGTTGAATACGATGCGGCGGTGGGCGATCTGGTGGCCTTCATGGACTGGATGGGTGAGCCGGCCCAGAACAAACGGCGCCAACTCGGTGTGTGGGTTCTACTTTTCATGGGACTCTTTGTCATACTGGCCTGGCGTCTGAGCGCTTCCTACTGGAAAGAAGTCAAGTAATTTTTAGTTCGCGTCGGCGAACAGTTTTTCCAGGGTGAGACGTATTACGTCTCACCCTCTTTGTTTCTAAGGGGCTGCAAATGATGATTCTCTACTCCGGTACAACTTGCCCGTTTTCGCAACGTTGCCGACTGGTGCTGTTTGAAAAAGGCATGGATTTCGAAGTCCGTGACGTCGACTTGTTCAATCAGCCCGAAGACATTGCCACGATGAACCCCTATGGTCAGGTCCCCATCCTGGTCGAGCGTGATCTGATTTTGTATGAGTCGAACATCATTAATGAATACATCGATGAGCGCTTTCCCCATCCACAACTGATGCCGGCCGATCCTTTAATGCGGGCACGGGCGCGCCTGATGCTGTTCAACTTCGAACGCGAACTGTTCGTTCATGTTCGTGCCCTTGAAGCCGAGCGCACCAAGGAAAACGACAAGGCCAATGAAAAGGCACGGGCCGAAGTGCGCGACCGTCTGACGACCCTGGCGCCGCTGTTCCTGAAGAACAAATACATGTTGGGAGATGAACTCTCTATGCTGGACGTGGCTATTGCCCCCCTGCTATGGCGACTGGATCACTACGGCATCGAACTTTCCAAGACTGCCGCACCGGTCATGAAATATGCCGAGCGCATCTTTTCTCGTCCAGCCTATATTGAAGCGCTCACGCCTTCCGAAAAGGTCATGCGGCGCTAAGCCTCGCCTCACCCGTGCAGCACAGCTGCATGGATGCTTTTCCCCATGGTTCATGGCTTGCCCTATGTTTGCCAGCAAACCTTGAATCAGCCTGATTTCGTGAAAAACAATGCCTGAGACTTCGACCAAACCTTATCTGCTGCGCGCTATCTACGAATGGTGCACGGACAACGGCTACACCCCTTATCTAGCGGTGGCCGTCGATGCACGGACTCGGGTGCCACGTGAGTTCGTCAAGAATGACGAAATCGTGCTCAACATTAGCTTTACCGCTACCAGTAGTCTGAAGATGGGAAATGAGTTCGTTTCTTTTAGCGCACGCTTTGGTGGCCGTTCACAGGAAATCATGGTGCCTGTTGCCAACGTGCTGGCTTTGTATGCGCGTGAAAATGGCCAAGGCATGGCGTTTGAGTTGGAGCCGATCAGTGAAGAAGCCACGCATGAAAAGGGAGTCGAGCCCGAGAAACGTCCGGACAAGCCGGCAGCGCCGGTTTTGAGCGCAGTCCCCACTGCTGAAGAGTCCGACCAGGTGCCGCCGGAAGAGCCTCCACCACCTACAGCAGGAAAGCGTCCGACGCTGACTCGCATCAAATAGCTCTCTCATGAGCAAAAGCGTTTGGCGTATAATTCAGCCTTTGCCGGCTTAGCTCATCTGGTAGAGCACATGATTTGTAATCATGGGGTGGCGGGTTCGAGTCCTGCAGCCGGCACCAAAAAAATAAAGCCCTTGAATCCGTTTCCGGTTCGAGGGCTTTTTCGTGGGCAAATATTTTTTATCAGGTCCGTTTCAGTGTGCCCAGAAAGAGCAAAGCAGTTTACCCGCCCTGACATCGCATCTGGGCTCACATCGGCGATGAATCATCCACAAAAAGCCCGTTCTTTGGACTGAGAGAACGGGTTTTTATATGTGCACTGATTGCTTGCTCGCAGACTTGCAAGCAAATCCTGCAGTTGTCTCTCAAGCCTCTTTGGGCGCGAGCATCGTTTTCAGTTCTCCGGACTCGTACATTTCGGTCATGATGTCTGAACCGCCGATGAACTCACCGTTGATGTACAACTGAGGCACGGTCGGCCATTGTGAAAAATCCTTGATGCCTTGACGTACCGCATCACTTTCCAGCACGTTGACCGTGGTCAGGCTGTTAACGCCGCATCCTTTCAAGATCTGTACTGCACGGCTGGAAAAGCCGCACTGGGGAAGCTGGGCGCTGCCTTTCATGAAAAGGACGACGGGATTTTCGGTAACGGTTTCTTTGATCCAAGTTTGAATATCGCTCATGGCTGCCTCGCTGTGATGAATAACCCATTATAGGAAAATTCCTCTACCCTTGCCGCCTTGAGTTGCGAGCGCACGCGCCGCGCTGCTTAAGATGCAGACAAAACGCAACATACCAGAAGAAGCCTTGCAAGCGCGCAGGCAACGCAATCCAGCTTTAGGGCTTCAAGCGCTCAAAAGCGGCAGCGATAGCGTTGGGTGTCTCGGTCTTGGCGGCTGGCCGTGCGTTGTCACGCTTCTTGGCTGGCTGGTTGTGCACCTGCT
>JBBSSV010000147.1:0-5151 GCA_038241705.1 Burkholderiales bacterium
ACCACCACGCCCATCATGGAACCCATGAAGGCCAGCAGGAAGGCAAAAAAGCGGGGAACTGGATCTTTGGGCGACATGTAATAGCGCGCATACAGCACCACCAACGCACCCATAGCCGAGACCAGCATGGCAAACAGCCAAGCATAGCCATCCATGCGCAAGATAAACTTTAGACCCAGCGCTGGCGCCCACGGCAAGGCCAGCCTGATCGTCGCGCCTTCGGTCACGGCTGGATACAGCAGACCTACCAACACGGTACACCCTAGCGTGACGGCACCTGCTACCCAAGCCTCGCCATGGCGAATGCTGCGTGGCAGGGCCACGGCCAGCAGGCTACCCAGAAAGGGCAGCACAACGATCCACAACAAGACATTACCCGGCTGACTCATGTCACCCTATCGAAAAGCGGCCCGGTGGCCGTGGGGCAAGCACACAAGACATTGCAAGACTCGAGCGCCAGCTTATCGCGATAAGCTGCTGGCCCTGCCTTGACTATTCCTGATTGCCTGCTGCATTGGTCCATGTCAGCAATCTTTCCTTTTTCTCCTGAGTCTGACGATACTGGCGTCTGGCACGTTTAGAAATATGCATGAACGGCCATGGCTTTGCGGACCTGACAGGCGTTCGCCACCTAGCTTGGACAGATGCCCGGCAAACTGAAACCAAAAAGGGGAAACCCCTGCTACAGAGAGTGTCCTGTTGCAATGCAGCCTAGTGCCGGATCAAAGAGCAAAGCCCGAACAGGTCTGCGCCTGCAACAGAGGGTACGATGGGCGCGCCGCTGGCGCCTCCCGACGTACAGGGAAATACTGCAGGCAAGATAATAACAGCCAGTAAAAGTTGCAGCCCACTTTTTGGGAAAGTCAAGGCCATTTCAGCGTCCTGCCCTGCGTACTTCAGCGAATTAGCGACAACTCAAGGCATGGTCTGCTGACAGGTTAAGGGCGCGAGATGCCGGTGCCCACCGTAGCATCGCCGGTAATGGCGATCATTTGCTTGCGCAGCCATTCGTGCGCTGGTGTGCGGGTGTCGCGCGCATGCCAGAGCATATCTACATGCACTGGCGGCATAGGGTAAGGCAGGTCCTTGGTGATGACCGAATCCGTCATGCCGGTCGCAGCAATCAGGTGGCGCGGCAAGACGGTGAGCAGATCCGAATTAGCTACGATGCGCCCGGCCGTAAAGAACTGGTTGACCGTCAGCCGGATCTTGCGCACCCGGCCTAGTTGGACCAGCGATTCGTCCGCCAGTCCGCGCGCCCGGCCGGAAAAACTCACCAGCACATGGTCTGCTGCGCAATAGCTGTCCAGCGTCAGATCGCCTTCAGCCAGAGGATGGTCCTTGCGCATGACGCACAGGTACTTGCCGGAATACAGTTGTTCATGACGAATGGGCGAATCGGTCACGCTCGACAACTGGGCCACTACGCCTGGGAAAAAACCAATCACCAAATCGATATCGCCGCGTAAAACCATGGCCCGGGGGTCGCGCGTGGTCAGAGGCACCATGCGCACATTCATGCCCGGCGCCTCATGCAGCATGATCTCCACCAGAGCCGGCAACCACAACGCGGCTGTAGCATCGGACATGGCTAGGCGGAAAGTGGCCGTGGCATTGGCAGCATCGAACACGCGCGGCGCCACTGCGTCTTCCAGGCCAGCCAAAGCACTGCGTACTGGCGGCCAGAGCATCTCCGCTCTTGGGGTCGGCTTGACGCCATGCGGCGTACGGATCAAAAGCTCGTCTTTCAGAGAATCGCGCAAGCGCCGAATGGCATTCGAGACCGCTGGCTGTGTCATCGCCAGCCGGTCCGCTGCCCGAGTCAGGTTCTGCTCGGTCATAACCGCATCAAAGACCCGCAGCAAGTTGAGGTCTAGCGTTAAAAAATTCATCCAGTCCCTTTGTAAAGATGAGGCCTAGCATTTATTCGAAATATAGCGGATATTTTTATTGGGAATTTTATTTCCTGATTGAAATTTTTTTGCAATTAAGCCACATGTCGTCAGCCAAAAATATTTTTTTGTGACAAGAGCCCACATCCATATTTTACGATTTTTAGCCGAGGTTAATCATGTCAGGATTAGGCATTGCTTTCCCCTTTGAAACCGCTGCACCACTGGTCAAAACCGTGATCAACAACGGTCTTCACATAAAGCAGCCCGTTCCGATTACTGGACTAGGCCTGACGTTGGGCTTACTGTGCATCTTTTGTCTGCTGCCACCGGCGGGTTGGCGGGGACGCCTGGTGGAACGCAGCCTGCTCATGTTGCAGCAAGCATTGATACCTTGAGCTTGCCTGCTTTACTTATCGGCTGTCAGCAGGCAGGTATATCGTGTCCCCCTCTTCCTCAGAATGGCTTGCCTCGACCTTCGCAGCTGCGAAGATTTTTCAGGATACGTTTTCTAAATCCTGTCGACGGGCGCGCAAGCGGCTGAAATTTAGGGCTAACAGCAGCGTGCCGGCTGCGCCCACAAGGATGATTGCAGTTGTGCCAGTGTGGCCGACTGCCCAGCCCGCCAGAGCCACGCCACAGGACTGACCCATGTAAAAACTGGCAGAAAAAGATGACACGGCCGCCCCGCGCCGCTCTGGTGCCATTTGGGTGGCATTGATCTGCAAGGTGTTGTGCAGCATGTAGAAGCCGGTACCGGCCAACAAGCACAACGGCAATACCCACCACCACACTGGGGCCAAGGCGGTAAGGGCTAGGGTCAAGGCCAGAATGACACCACCCCAGCGGCTCAAGCCAGCTTCTCCTAATCGGCGCACCAGCCGCGCCGAGGTCAGTGCAAACAACAATCCTCCCAAGCCAAATAGCATGACAACCAACCCAGCAGTGGCCAGGGATACTTGATGAACTTGATGCAGGTGGGAAGCCAGGAAGGAAAAAGTGCCAAACACACAGGCGCCTTCCAGGAATACTGTCAACAAGGTGATCCGGGCCCAGGGCCGAGCCAGCACTTGGCTGAACTCGCTCAGTAGGCGCTGCAGCGCTGGTCCAGAGGCATGCCGCGTCTGACGTGCGGCGGCCGGCAGGCGACGGTTCAGGAATAGCAGGGTCACGCCCATAATGACAAACAGCATAGCTAGGCCGAAAAAAGGCAAGCGCCAGCTGGTCTGTTCAGCGGCATAGCCGCCTGCCAATACACCCGCCGACAAGCCCAAGATCTGGCCGATGAGAAAGCGCGCCAGGACCGGCTGACGCTGCTCATACGGCACCACGTCCCCGATCCAGGCCATGGATAGCGGGATGATGGCAGCAGCGGTGCTGCCAGCCAGCAAGCGCGCGCCCAACAGCCATGAGAAATCTGTTGCCAGTGCACACAACAAGGCGGTGACTGCACAGGCCAGGCAGGCACAGGCAACAACCAGGCATTTGCCAAAGCGGTCACCCAGCGGCCCGAAGAAAAGTTGTGACAGCCCATAGGCAATCGAAAACACGGTGATCACATACGACGCTTCGCCCAAGGGCACCTGAAACTCGAGCGCCAGGCGGGGCAGCAAAGCATCGGTCACGCGCAAAGACATGCCACTGCCAAAGGCAGCCAACGCCAGAAAAACCATTGCCCAACGCAAGATGGGTGGGTCAGCAGGCACTGCAGAAGTAGAAGTCATCGGCGATTAACAAGAAAGGTCCGGATACAGGCATGCTGAGGCAGTACGAGATACTGCTAGTTATCAACTTACCAGCCGACAAGCGTTGCCGCCAGCTTGCCAGAAAAATTCAAACCTTATGCTTGATCGGACAATGATTCGGGGGCAGCAAGGGGGCCCGCTTGCCCTTGGCGCGAATCCAGTTCAGAGAACGCAGCACCGGCCCTCGGGCGCACATCCATTGCGCCAGTCGATGCTTGCCCGGCACATCCATCAGCATCAGCCCAAGCAGCATGGTCAGCAGGCCCTGACCTGGCAGCACCAGCAGTAGCAAGCCGATACAGATCAGGAACAGACCCAGAAAATTGCGCAGGATCAGCATCAAGAAGGACAATGGTCCTTTCCAGGCAATGGTGCGCTCGGTCACGTCAGCCACACAAAAATAATTCACGGGCAGACGCATGGCCCACCAGGGACACATGACCAAGGTAGTAACGGCAACGATCAGAGAAATGGCCAGCAGCCATCCGAGCAACTGTTGCTGAGCTAGCAACCAAGCGACCAGAGATTCAAGATATGTCATGACAAAAAAGATGATCCGCTGCCGTCGCCAAGCTCGTTAGGAGTGAGATCGAACTCGACTTGCGCCGCGCTCTGTGGATGTATGAAGAACAGAACCTGCCAAGCATGATAGTGAAAGGTCCAGCATTTTTTGTTTGCCCTGCAGGGGCTGTTTGATATCGGGCAAGAGGATAAGTGGGCAAGCTGGCCAAACTGGTATTCTTTACAATATGGCATGATTCTTGCGTAAGAACATTTATTCACAACAAGTGCCCAAGGAGGAACCATGATTGGACAAGCACTGTTCGGCGAACGCGCTCTCAGCAAGATTTCCGCAGCCTTCGACACGCAACAAGAGGCTGAAAGCGCCTTGAAAAGCCTGCAAGCTGCGGCTGATTTCGGTAGTGGTCAGTTGCAGATGGTGGCACCCTTTGAAAAAGACTATGGCCGCAAACTGGAACCCGAATCCCAAGGCGTGGCCCGGACCGGGGTCAAATCCCACTTGGTATTAGGTATCGCTGGCTTCGTGCTGGGTGTCTTGGTGTGGGTTGTCTTGTACGCAACGGGCATGGCGATCATTCGCAGCTCGATGGTGGGCAGTGCAGTTGCCATCATTTTTCTGATGACAGTGGCCGGCTTGCTGTTAGGAGGCCTTGTGATGGCAAGGCCAGATCATCAAATGGTGATCCAACAGGTGAGAGCAGCAACCGAGGCCGGCAAATGGTCAGTCGTGGTGCATCCGCTGTCGCCAGCACAACATGACGCCGCCACTGCGGCGCTGAAGCTACAGCACGCAGAAACCACGGAAACCTTGTAACCCTTACTCTTGTTACGCAGACAGGCCTCTAGCGAGGCCTGTTTTTTTTGGCTTGTACCAGCCAGTTGGTGCTGCAAAACCGTCTAGTCCCACTTGTAGGCTTGATTTTATTTGCTCCAATGCAGGGGGGTACGCTTGCTTTTTAACTCCTGGAGAGCAAGTACCCAAGCAAATGGTC
>JBBSSV010000148.1:0-5131 GCA_038241705.1 Burkholderiales bacterium
GGATTCACCGTCCATCTTCTTCCAAGGAATGGCGGGTACGCGCACGCCCATTGTGATTGCCCATGGCGAAGGGCGCGCGGATTTTTCCCAGACTGGCAACCTGGACCAGACGCTCGTCGCACTGCGCTATGTCGATAACCATGGTCGCGTAGCGGAAAATTATCCCTTCAACCCAAATGGCTCGACCGCGGGCATTAGCTCGGTTACCACGCCCGATGGCCGGTTCACTGTCCTGATGCCGCATGCAGAACGTGTGTTCCGCACTGCCCTGCATTCCTGGCATCCTGATGCTTGGGGAGAGGACTCACCCTGGATGCGCATGTTCCGCAACGCACGCGTGTGGGTAGGCTGAGCGGTTCGAGCGGACTGGATAAGAAGGTTGCTCGGTTGAGCGCTTCCTAATCAAAAACCCGGCAATGCCGGGTTTTTTTATGACGCTTCCGCCAGTGGTCGGAGTGGTCGGAAAAGCTGAAAGTTGCTTACTTGATCTTTGCTTTGGCGCGCAGTTCTTCTTGGAAGACTTGCAGCTTGCGCTGTTGCAGCGACTTGGCAATTTGCGGCTTGACTTCCTCGAAGGTTGGTATGGTGGCGGCACGGGTGTCTTCTAGCTTGATCACGTGGTAGCCAAATTCGGTCTTGACCGGCATATCGGTAACTTCGCCTTTCTTCAGGGCTATTAAGGCGTCCGAGAAAGGCTTGACATAGGAAGCAGGTGCTGCCCAGTCGAGGTCGCCACCGTTGGCAGCAGAGCCCGGATCTTTGGAGGCCTTAGCCAGATCGGCAAACTTAGTGCCTTTCTTCAGCTTGGCAATGATGTCTTTGGCTTCCGCTTCGGTTTCCACCAGGATGTGACGCGCGTGATATTCCTTGTCACTGGCTTGAGCCTTGAACTTATCATACTCAGCTTTCATCTCGGCTTCCGTGACCGGATTTTTCTTCAAGTAATCCTGAACCAGCCCTTGAATGACAATCTGCTGACGCGCCATTTCCAGTTGGGTCTTGACGTCAGGCATGTTTGAGACGCCACGGCGATCCGCTTCCTGCAGCAGGATTTCACGATTGACCAGCTCTTCCTTGACCATCTCGCGCAACTGCGGTGTGTCCTCCTGACCTTGGCCGACGAATTGCTTAACCATGGTCTCTACACGAGCGCTGGGAATGGGCTTGCCATTGACTACTGCAATATTCTGGGCAACCGCGGGCAAGGTTGCAGTGGCCATCAGCAAAACAAGGATACGGGCTGGTTTCAAAGTCATAAAATCTTCCTGGGGTTTAAAAAGGGAAATCTATATAAAAAGACTGGCTTTACCCGACGACGGACAGCGTAGCTGAATCAGGCGGCTGCTTCTTCCGGGGACATGGCCACGATGGCCAAGGCATGGATATCAGCATGCATCATGTCATTCAGGCAATCATACACGAGGCGATGCCGGGCGATTCGGGTTTTACCATCGAATACATTGCTTACGATATGAAGGCGAAAATGCCCGCCGCCACTGGCAGCCCCAACATGGCCCACATGCTTGTGCGACTCGTCTTCGAGACGGCATTTTAAGGGTGAAAACGCAGCCTGTAAGCGACTGCGGATGATTTCCATACGTTCATTCATTTTGATTCTTTGAGATATTTTGATAGGAATAGGCTCTGGCCAATAATGAAGGCCAACATCAGCCCCATGAAGCCGAACAGCTTGAAATTAACCCAGGCTTCGGTCGAGAAGGTATAGGCCACGTATAGATTGACCACGCCCATGGTGGCAAAGAATGCAGTCCAAGCCAGGTTCAGGCGCTTCCACGCTTCATTGGGTAGCGTGATCTGTTTTTCCATCATGCTACGGACCAGGTTCTTGTTGAACAACAACTGGCCGAACAGCAGGATGACGGCAAACATCCAGTACAGCACAGTGGGCTTCCATTTGATGAAGGCTTCATTATTGAAGTAAATGGTCGCGCCTCCAAAGATGGTGATGATCACCAGCGAGACCCAGAGCATCTTGTCCACAGGCTTACGCCGCGCGAGCAGATAGACGATCTGGCCCACAGTGGCCAGAATGGCGACAGCCGTAGCCAGCAGGATGGGCGCATGTGACACATCGACCGCGCCACCGGATACAAAGCCCGACAGGTATTGATCAAGTACGGCCTGGGCCGACTCCGGGTTGGACTGTCCCCATTTGAAAATGCCAAAGAAAAGGATGACCGGAAACAGGTCGAACAAGAATTTCATGGGGTGATGTCGTTGGTAGAGTCGGAATCGGAGTCGGAGTCGAAGCGCAGGGCCGCCGAATTGATGCAGTAACGCACCCCAGTCGGGGGCGGGCCATCAGGAAAGACATGCCCCAGATGGGCATCACAGACGGCGCAGATTACTTCCGTGCGAACCATGCCGAGGGAAACATCGCGGTGTTCCGTAACATTAGCCGGATCGATTGCTTCGAAATAGCTGGGCCAGCCGCAGCCGGCGTCAAATTTGGTGTCAGAGCGAAACAGCGGCGTGTTGCAACACACGCAAGTATAGGTGCCGACTTCGTCGTGATCCAGATAACGGCCGGTATAGGGATATTCCGTTTCAGCCTGGCGCGTGACTCGGAATTCCATCTGCTCCAGCAGCTTGGCCCATTCAGCGTCGGGCTTGATGATCTTTTTGGTAGTCATGGCATATCCGCTTGGTTGATTCAGGAAGAACAGCTGACTTCGAGCTTGCTGGCCCAATCCGGGGGCAGGGCTGCATATTTTGCATTCTCAGGCTGTTCGTCGAAAGGCTTTTCCAACACTGTCAACAAGCGGCGCACTTCTGAAAAGTCCTTGTCCTGGGCTTTATCGATCGCCACCTGCGCCAGATAATTGCGCAGAATGTACTTGGGGTTGACCTTGTTCATGGCAACTTGCCGCGCTGCATCCTCGCTGTTTTCTTGCTTGAGACGCATCCGATAACGTTGCGCCCAGTGGTCGAAGGCGTCGCGGTCGATGAACAGGTCGCGCAGCGGTTCGTCCGAGGCAGGTTCGTCTACCCGCAGGCTGGACAGGGTCCGGAAGAACAATGTGAAATCCACATGGCTGGCCTGCATGATCGTGAACAGATCATCCACCATTTTCCGGTCTTCTGCCTGACGTGTTTGAAGACCAAGTTTAGCATGTAGCAATTCTTCAAACTTGTTGGCGAACTCATCCTGAAAGCCTTGCAGTGCCAGTTGTACATCCTCGATTTCACCGATCAAGGGCAGCATGGCCTGGCCCAGTGCAAAGCAGTTCCAGTTGGCGATCTTGGGTTGCATGATGTACGAATAGCGGCCCTGGTGGTCGCTATGGTTACAGATGTGCTGGGTATTGAAGGAGTCCATGAAGCCAAAGGGGCCGTAATCAATGGTATCGCCCAGTATCGACATGTTGTCCGTATTCATTACCCCATGCATGAAGCCCACCGCTTGCCAGTGCGCCACCATGTGCGCCGTGCGCCGCGTGACTTCGACCAGCAGGGACTTGTACGGATTAGGCTCATCCTGTAACTGCGGATAAAAGCGCCGCAGGACGTACTCGCCCAGGACTTTCAGTTCTGCGGTCTTGTCTTGGTAGAACCAATGCTCGAAATTGCCAAAGCGCACGAAGCTGGCAGCCAGGCGAGTGGTGACGCCCGCCGTTTCAGGCGTTTCGCGCATGATCCGCTGATCCGAACCCGTGACACACAGCGCGCGTGACGTCGGAATGCCCAGGGCAGCCATGGCTTCCGAACAAAGGAACTCTCGAATCGACGAGCGCAACACGGCGCGACCATCGCCCATGCGCGAGTAGGGCGTCAAGCCGGCGCCTTTCAACTGTAATTCCATTCGACCCGGCGCTTGAGAGACGGTTGGCGCATTCACGTCACCCAACAGAATCGCCCGGCCATCGCCCAATTGTCCTGCCCAACCACCAAACTGATGGCCGGAATACACAGCCGCCAGCGGCTGGGAGTTGGGCAGCAACTGGTTACCGGTAAATACCTCCACGAATTCCTGCGTGGTCAAGACTGCTGGGTCCAGGTCGATCAATTCTGCCGCTGATTGGCTGGCACATACCAAATAAGGTTTGGGCAGGGGCGTCGGCTGCAGTTTGGTATGAAAGCTCTCGGGTAATTCGGCGAAGGAGTTTTCCAGTGCAAGCTGGTCAAGCGTGTAAGTGGCAGAGGAGGGTGAAGCAAGAGGCATGTGGTTTTCCTTACGGCAGTATGATCGCGGGCATCTGGTCAGACGCCCGGATGTCGACTTGGTGCCTGAGTGGCAGCAAGTTACCAGTAATTTTCAGTAACAAACTGGCCTGGCGTCATGCGTCGACAAGGGCCCATGCCCCGTTCCTGCAAGATGCGTCGACCGTCTTCGATCATGGCAGGATTGCCGCACAGCATGACGCGCGACGATTCGACCGAAAAAGGCAGGCTGACTTTCTGCTCCAGTTCGCCACTTTCCAGAAGCGTGGTGATCCGACCGCTCAGTATGCCGCTGTCTTGATCAGGTTGCTCACGGGTCACGGCCTGGATCAGATGCAGGGCGGCCTTGGGTGCGCCATCGATGTCTGTCACGGGAGGATGCTGCTGCAGGGCGAGGATTTCATCGGTATAGGCCAGTTCTTCTACATGGCGCGCACCATGTACGACAATCAGGTTGCGAAAGCGGCACCAGACGTCTGGATCGCGCAAGACGGAGATGTAAGGTCCCAAGCCAGTGCCGGTGGCCAGCATCCACAGGTCTTCGCCATCGACGAAGCGCTCGGCCGTCATAAAGCCGAAACGCTGTTTATCGATCCAGATCTTGTCGCCGGGCTGGATGTCTTTCAGCTGGGTGGTGAAGGCGCCGCCAGGAACGACGGTGCTGTAGTACTCCAGCTCGTCTTCCGCCGGGGCCGAGGTGATGGAATAGGCGCGCCACAGCATCTCTTCGCCATCCGGCAGGCCCAGGCGCGAATATTGGCCGGGAATAAAGCGATAATCAGCGGGGCGGGTGGTGCGGAAGGTGAAGAGATTGTCAGTCCAGCGCTGTACGGCTGTCACGGTTTCAAGGCTTGCCTTTTCACGCAGGGCAGCGTCTTTGTCTGTCATTGTGATGATTTATCCTTCTTTGTTTTCCCTTGCGAGAACGCACGGGGAAGTTTACATGGTA
>JBBSSV010000149.1:0-5118 GCA_038241705.1 Burkholderiales bacterium
GCTGCCATCAGCCAGCCATTCATAAAGCTGTCGAATGGCATCGCCATACATAGCCTCGCCCGCCAGGACCATCTTGAAGCCGTTGTAGTTCGGAGGATTATGGCTACCGGTCACCATAATGCCGGAACGCGCCGGCAAGGCATGTGTGGCGTAATACACTATGGGCGTGGCGACCACACCCAGGTCAATGACATCCACGCTGGCTTCTTGCAACCCCTGCGCCAGGCCTGCGCTCAGTTCAGGGCCGGACAGCCGGCCATCACGCCCGATCACCACGGTCGATTCGCCTTTGTCGCGAGCAGCGCGGCCAAATGCTAAGCCTATCTGACGAGCAATGTCGGCACCCAAGGTTTTATCCACAATGCCGCGAATATCATAGGCTTTGAAAATATCAGGAGAAAGTGGCAACACGTTATATCTGCTTTAAAGAATGGGAGAAAAACTGGAGAAGCATGAAAACTGAATTACAGGTCAGCTTCCTCCAACATAGGATACAGGCAACGACAATTTGCCAGAAGAAAGTAACTGCTAAAACACTTCGTCTGTTTCAGTATTTAAAGAAAAAAAGCCGGGCATGCGCCGCGGCTTTTCTGTTTGGCGGTGCGCTTAGCGCACCGCAGGCGATGCTTCGATCAGCGGAGGCGTACCGTAGGAATACTGGACCTGACGGTAGGCTCCGTACTTGTAGCCATAACCGTAACGACCTGGACGCTGTTTCAGATCGTTGAAGACCACGCCCTTGGGCGACAATCCAGCATGGCTTAGCCGCTTGATCGACTCGGCAATTTCGCCAGAAGTCGTAATGCCACCCCGTGTCAGAAGATAAATCGCGCCAGCATAGCCACCCACGATCAGACTGTCAGACACGGCCAGCAACGGACTACCGTCGATCAGCACCACGTCATATAGGGACGACAACGATTCCAACAAAGTCCCCAGACTGTCCTGCATCAGCACTTCGGACGGATTGGATGGCAAGCGACCCGTGGAAATGAAATCGACGTTTTCGATGACTTCGCGATGGATCAGATGCTCCAGGCGCTTCTCACCAGAAATCGCATCCACCAAACCGTTGTGGCGATCCACATCGAAGTAACGATGCAGATGACCATTACGCAGGTCGGAATCGATCAGCAACACCCTCTTGCCACCAGAAGCCATGACTGCCGCTAGGTTGGCCGAAACGAAGGACTTGCCCAAACCGGCAGTAGGACCGGTGATCAGCACCACATTGTTCTTGGAATGCGACATCGAGAACTGCAGGGCAGTACGGAAATTGCGCAGGGCTTCGACCGCGATATCCATCGACGATACCTTAGCCAGCAAGGGTAACTTGGGCGCCTTACGGCTGACCTGGTCGAACAATTCCTTTTGCATCTTGCTGTGCGGAATGCTGGCATACACCGGCACACCCAGCATTTTTTCAACTTCGGCTGGATCCTCGATGCCGCCGTGCAGGGCTTTTTTCAGGAAGGCCAGCACCACTCCCAAGAACAGGCCCAGTATTAAAGCAATGGCAATGATCTTGGGACGGTTGGGCGAAACCGGACGCTCGGGCAGCATGGGTGCATCCACCAAACGCACGTTGCTCATCTGCGCCACAGTGACCAGGCGCAACTGCTGGGCAGTATTCAGCAGTGCGGTGTACAGGTCAGAATTTACCTTCACGTCCCGCTGCAGCCGCACCAACTCCTGTTCCAGGTTAGGCATGGTCTTAATCTGCTTGTCCATGTTGCCAATTTCGCCTCTCAGTTCGCGCAACTGACTGTCGATACCCATGACGATTGGATGATTGGAGGTGTAGCGCGACAGCAGTTCGGTTTTCTTTTGCTCCAGTTCCATACGCATAGTCTTGGCGGCTGCCGATTGCTGCAGAGTTAAGCGGGCTTCTTCACCCAAGTCGATGGTGCCGTGCTTGTTGCGAAATTCGTTATATACCGCCTCAGACTGCTCGACCTGCTTTTTCAGATCAGGCAATTGCTTGTTCAGGAAAGTCAGAGACTTGTTAGCCTCTTCGGTCTTGCGCGTGGCATGCTGGCGCAAGTATTCAGTGCTGACTCCACTCAGAATGGCATGCACCAACTCAGGACTTTCACCCTTGAGCGACACGCCGATCACGCCTGACTGCTTGCCTTGCTCTTCGACTACCAAGTTACTTTGAACGTTCTGGATCAGAGCCAGGCGCGAGGATCGGCTCAGGTTGAACTGGGCGCCGGGGTTGGCGACCATATTTTCCACGGTCAGCTCGATCAAGCCAAATTTGGTTTCCTGACTTACAGGCGAGCCCACAGAACCCGTGAGCACGATATCTTCATCCTTACTGGAGACAGTGAACTGCCCTTCTTCTTCGGCGGTCACGACAAACTCCTTGTTCTCCAACGCATGGGGCACGTTGAAATTGGAGACGCTCAGTTTTTCACCCCCCCAGACATAGCCCCCAAAACCCATGATGCCCGGCTTGGACAGTTCGGTCTTGTTCTTGGCGAGCATCTTGCCAACAAAGGGAAAGTATTTGGGCTCGGTATTGATATAGAGTCGCAGGTCATCAATGGCGCGCGAAATTACCAAGCGTGAACGCACCAACTCCATTTCTGCGGTTGCAGCCGTCTTTACATCAAAGAATGACCCCATTTCACCCAAGATGTTGTCGGCACCTTTATCTGCGTTTTCCTCGACATGGATCATCATGCTGGCTTCATATACTGGCTTGGCAATGAAGGCATAGGCCGTTGCTAGCAAAGTCACTACCAACGCCACCGTCGCGATCAGCCAGCGGCTGTCGTACAGGGTATTGAGGTAGCTGGACATATCCACTTCGCTGTTGTCATGCATGATCGGAGGTGGCGCTTGCTGGATATATGCGGGGGATGGTTGCTGAACAGTTAGTGGATTCATGATGGTCGTGTCTTAAAAAAATTCGAAACTTCGCAATTGAACACAAGAAAACTAAATCTTGGGGTCGGGACGCCTGCCTGTGTCACTGCCGCTCATACTCAGGCGCGACGGCAAGACTTCAAACTGGTACAAAAAAAATGATGTTCACCAAAAAAACTTTCAGAGCTATCTTGCTCCAGACCATATCTGCGTCGGCATAGGCCAGATACTCTGAAATCCGTAATCCGTTGTCGGGGGTACGACTGGCGCGAGTTGCCCCGCCAAACGGTCCACCCCTTGAGAGATCAGGTTGAAGGCATGCCGAAAACTTGCCAACCCCAGTTGATATGGGTCGGGTACGTCATAGTCTTCGCCTAGCCGCTTCACCTTGCCCTTGCTTGCCGGATAAAGCGATTCGATGTGGGCCTGCTGCTCAAGATCCATTGTGATGATCAGGTCACTTTCAAGCACCATCCAAGCGGCCAGGCTCTGAGCCCTGTGTGTGCTGATGTCGATCCCCTGTTCCTGCATGATCTGCACGGACAAAGGGTCGGCGGGATAACCTCGCATCGCGCCCACGCCTGCTGAGCAGATCGCCCTGTCGGGCAAGGCATGCCTGAGCAAGCCTTCTGCTATAGGGCTGCGGCAGATGTTGCCGATGCAAACGAACAGGATTTTGTTCATCAATTAACCGGCTTGGCTGCACCCACTGCTGATGACAGCGCGCCGGGCAGGATCTGACTAATGGTGCGATGCCAGTTAGCCAGCGGCGTCGAGGCGACGTATACCACATCCTTGGGATGCAGTTCGAAGCCCTCGGCCAGCGCCATGGCACCCGGCTTCTTGGCATCAAGTCGATACACGACTGGCTCTTCTTCGCTCTTGCGGATCACATAAACCTGGCTAGCATCACCGCTCAAGGGATTGATGCCACCGGATTCACCCAAGGCTTCGTTCAACGTCAGTCGGCCATTGTGCATAGTCAGCGAACGTGGCGCATTAACTTCGCCGGACACGAAAACTTTGCTTTCATCCCGCGAGGTCACACGCAATACATCGCCACTTGCAAGCATGATGCTGGAGGGGTTGACGCCTTTTTGCACCAACTGTGGCAAGTCGATTTGGTAGCTCTTACCTTGGCGACTGAGCGTAATGCGGCTTTGATCGGCGCTGGGCAGCATGCCGCCGGCGCGATTGAGCGCCTCCATCAGCGTCATAGGAATGTCGTCAATGGCCTGAAGGCCAGGGTTCTTGACTTCGCCGTCAATATAGACACGCTTGCTGCGATAGGACTGGACACGCAGAGTGACCTTGGGGTTACGGATGTAATGCGCCAGTTTCTTGGTCAACAGGTCACGCGCCTGCTCTTCCGTCAGCCCCGTCACTTTGATCTTGCCTGCGTAAGGAAACTGGATTGCACCCTGATGATCGACCACGAAGCCGGTAGGCGGCGAACTGGCCGTGCCCGGCGCCACTCCGGCAATGGCGGGGGTCGGCGCCACAACGCTGGCACTGGTCAGTTCAGGGTGATCCCAAACCACGATCGAAAGAATGTCGCCACTCTCGATCCCATAGACTTTTGCTGGACCGGCCAATTGACTAATGTCTGAACTGGCCTGCTCATCACGCCGGCTTTTTTCCAAGCGAACTAATTGGCGAGTAATCGGCCTTACTGCAGGCTGTCCCATCTCATCTTCGTCATACCCTGCTCCATTGGCTGCACTAGCAGGACTGTTATTGGCAAAATGCGGTGCAGAAGAACTGGCGCAAGCAACTAGCCATGGCAGGGCCAGAACAATGCTTACGTTCTTGATTGATAATTTGGTAAAAAAAGTCATGTTGTATTTCACCTGAATGCGCAAGCCCTACCAATTGCGGCGGCCTTACAGTTTAAAAACATTTCCGGCACCCGAGGCTTTCCTGCTCATGCACTCTGGGCATTTAATTTCCAGGTACTCAATCAGGTCTGACTCGAAAAGCTGTCCTGGCGGCAATCTGTAGATTTGGTTGCAACTTTACGGCCATGCGCTTGACATGTATTGACATCTATCATGCGTCCTCTTTTTACGTGGCAGCATGTAAAAAAGATCCATAAAAACAACGGATTCCTTTAAAAACAATGACTTCCATTAATGTAAAAATAGCATGACAAGGTTCGTCCGACTCCGGTTTATGCCTGCGCAAACCAAGCTGCAGCGCACCTTGCGGCGTCGCAAGCTGATTTCAGGCCAAGAAAGAAGATCC
>JBBSSV010000150.1:0-5089 GCA_038241705.1 Burkholderiales bacterium
ATCAGTCCTGCCCATGGCGAGCGCGGCGGCCCCGGTCACCTACATTCTGGATCAGGACCATACGTTTCCACGTTTTTCCTACAACCATCTGGGGTTCTCGACCCAGATCAGCCGTTTTGACACCACTACAGGAACGGTGGTGTACGACAAGGAGGCAGGAACGGGTGCGGTGGATCTGACCATCGACATGACCTCGGTGAATACCGGCTCCAAGGAATTTGATCAGCACATTCAAAAGGCAGATCTGTTCGATACGGCGCAGTTTCCGACAGCACGTTTCAAGTCGACCGCTATGCAATTCGAAAACGGCGCGCCGGTGCGGATTGATGGTGACCTGACGATCAAAGGCATTACCAAGCCTGTCAGCCTGACGGTGACATCCTTCACCAACAAGATGCACCCCATGGAAAAGCGCGATGCCATTGGTGCAGCGGCGATGGGCCTGATCAAGCGTTCGGATTTTAATGCGGACAAGTTCGTGCCCATGGTGCCTGACGAAGTCACCCTGATTCTCAGCATGGAAGCGATCGCTGAAAAATAGGTTCTTGCAAGGCCCGTATATCTTTGCCGAGACGGCGCTGCTTGCAAAACAGTGCATCGTGCCAAGGCGCGTCTGCCGTGCGCCTTTCAGTGTTTATTCCCAGGCTGATGCTGGCACTTCGCCCAAGGCGCGAAACGCTGGCTTGCAAAAAAAATAACCCTGCATCAACGTGATGCCTAGTCCAGCTAGATAGTCCCGTTCGGCACGCGTCTCAACACCTTCGGCCACGATCTTTGTATCCAGTAATCGACACGTCAGCAACAAGCCTTGAACAATGGCTTGCTTGGACGGCTTGCTGTCGATATCGCGCACCAGTTCCATATCGATCTTGAGGATGTCGGGCTGGTACTCGCTCAGCAGATTCAGTCCGGCATAGCCCGCACCAAAGTCGTCAATGGCGGTGTGAAAGCCGAATTTGCTATAGCTGCTGAAAATATTGACCAGATGCGCACGGTCATCGATTTCTTCGCCTTCGGTGACTTCGAAGATGATCTGCTGCGGCAAAAAACCATAAGTCTTGCACGCTTCCAGGGTGCTGCGGATGCAGGCCGCCGGTTGATACACCGCGTTGGGCAGAAAATTGATGGACAGCAGTTCCTGCATTTGCAATTCAGCCGCGCGTTTGACAGCCATGGCCCGGCAAGCCTGATCAAACTGGTAGCGGTTTTGATCGTTGACTTGGGAGAGCACCGAATACGCCGATTCACCATTGAGACCACGCACCAGCGCTTCATGAGCAAAGATACTGCGATCAGCCAGATTGACGATGGGCTGGAAGGCGTAATCGAAGGCAATATCTAAAGGTTGAGCTGTCTGACACGCTTGGCAACCTTTACTGGAGCCAAGCTGTTGATTGAGATGGGAGAGGGCGAGATCGATTGGCATGAATAGGAAGATGTTGAGTGGGACGATACACAGCAGCCGTACGGGACTGAAATGCTAAGGTTGCTATACTGAAATTTTGGCGCAAGCCAGGAGAAAGCTGAACAATTTTTTTGTAAAGCCATGCAGTGAAAGCGAAGAACCTACTGCTACCCTGCATTCTGGCCCTAGTATGTTTCATGTTTGCAACAAAGGCGCGGTCTTGTGAAGACTGCGCTCAGCCAAAGAACCAGTAACACACAGCGATCGAAGCCAAGATGCCTGCCAAGTCCGCTACCAGGGCGCAGCCCACAGCATGGCGCGCACGTTGAATGCCCACCGCGCCAAAATACACCGCCAGTACGTAAAAAGTGGTTTCGGTGCTGCCCTGGACCGTGGCGGCAAGCAGGGAAGGAAAACTATCCACACCCGTAGCCTGCATGGTCTCAATCAGCATGGCGCGGGCTGCGCTTCCGGAAAAAGGTTTGACCAAGGCGGTGGGCATGGCTTCGATGAAACGGCTGTCCCAGCCCATCCATTCCACCATCTGGCGCAAGCTGCCCAGTAGCAAGTCCAGCGCGCCAGACGCGCGGAACACACCAATGGCGCACAGCATGGCGACCAGATAGGGCAACAGACTCTTGGCCACATCAAAGCCTTCGCGGGCGCCTTCGACAAAACTTTCATAGACGTTGACGCGCTTGACCGCGCCCCACATCAGAAACAGCAAAATCAGTCCGAACAGCACTAGGTTGCCCAGCAGCGAAGACAAGCTTGCAATGGCCGCAACCGATAAGCCAGTCAGCAAAGCCATACTTGACCCCAGCAGCAAGGCCGTCCCACTTAGCCAGGCTAGCACCACCGGGTCCCACAATCTGAGGCGTTGCATGAAAGCGACCGCGAGCAGCCCAGCCAGGGTAGAGGCGCTGGTCGCCAGCAGGATGGGCAGGAAAACCAGAGTCGGGTCGGCAGCGCCTTGCTGGGCGCGATACATGAAAATTGTCACCGGCAGCAAGGTCAGAGAGGAAGAGTTCAGCACCAGAAACAGAATCTGGGCGTTGCTGGCGCGCTCCGGATGCGGATTGAGGGTTTGCAGAGCGCGCATGGCCTTCAGGCCAATAGGTGTGGCGGCGTTGTCCAGCCCCAGGACATTGGCAGTGAAATTGAGAGTGATCAGCCCAAGCGACGGATGTCCGTCAGGAATTTCAGGCATCAGTCGTCGGAACAAGGGCGACAGCACCCGTGCTAACACATCGATCAGACCCGCTTTTTCGGCAATGCGTAAAAATCCCAGCCAGAGCGTTAGGGTGCCGAACAGCAGCACCATCACTTCGACCGACAGTTTGGCCATGGCAAACAGGCTCTCTACCATGGCGGCGAACACACTCGCGTCCCCTCCCAGCAGCCAGCGATTGCCGGCACTCAAGGCAGCCGCCAGAAAAAAACCCAGCCACAGGCCGTTCAACATTACGCTTCCTCATGTACTTGCCGGTAGAAACAGCGTCGTATTGTAAGTCAGTGCCGCTGGGCATTTCGTCAACTTTTTGCTGCAGGCAAAAACGTCGAGATCTGCCACGGCTTCATCTTGCGCAACAAACGCATGAAGCAAGGCAGAGATTGCTACACTCGCCATTAATGAAAACATTTCAAAGCTGACATGCGCATTCGTACCCGCCTGCTGATTTTGGTGCTGGCCTTGCTGGTGCCTGCCGTTCTGACGGCGGGCTTGGCGACGTATTACGTCTATGACGAAGCCAGGAAGGACAATCGCGACAACATGCGAGAAATGACCCATGTTCTGGCTTTGCAGGTGGACCAGGAAATTGCCCGTCGCGTCGCCATCCTGGAAACGCTGGCGACGTCCACAGCTCTGGATGATGGCGACTTGGAGAAGTTTTACCGGCAGGCGCGCCGGGCCGCGCCAACCAAAGAAAGCGCCATCATCTTGGTTGATTTGCAGGAAAGCATGCTACTGCACACTCGCGAACCATATGGCACGCCGCCCACGCCTGATTTACAAACGACACGCAGCCTGCGTCAGCGTTCCGATCTGGAAGCCACCCTGATTTCCAATGTGTTCTATTCGCCGGCAGCTCAGGAGTACAGCTTCACGGTCCAGATCCCGGTGCGACGTCAGGGAAAAATCGTCTATTACCTGTCTTTGAGTACGGTGGTCAGCCAGTTGCAGGTCATATTGCAGCAGCAAAGCCTGTCTGACAGCTGGTTAGCCACCATCGTCGATGACAATGGCGTCGTGGTAGCACGTTCGCAGGAAGCAGAAAAATATGTAGGGCAGCAGATCAATCTTGCCAAGCAAGTAACGTCACCCATGCCCAAGATGGCCAGTAGCATGGAAGGTCTTGTTCAGAGCATTTCCCTTGATGGAAGAAAAGTCACCGCCTTTTACAGCCGAGCACCACGTTCGGGCTGGTTGTTCGTGGTCAGTGTGACACAGCGGGAATTACAGCAAACCGCCCTGAATGCGGCGATCATGATGGGCGGCATTCTGTTAGGGCTGCTGATGCTGGCGATAGCCACGGCCACTGCACTGGGCCGTTCGACAGCGCGTCAGATCGAAAGCCTGGGTGAGGCCGCTGCGCGTGTCGGTAGTGGACAAGCCTTGACGCTGCCTCCTGCCGACCTGCTGGAAGTTGATGCGGTTCGCCACGCTTTGCTACTTGCTGACAAGCAAATCAACCGCAGCGCCGCTGACATGGAACAGCGCGTGGCAGAGGCGGTAGCTTTGGCCGAGCGCACCCAGCAGGCGCTGGTTCATGCACAAAAGCTGGAAGCGCTGGGCCGACTCACGGGTGGCATTGCCCATGACTTCAACAATGTCCTGCAAACGCTCACAACTGGCCTTCAGGTTGCTGCCCTTGGCGTGCAGGACGCACGCGCACTCAACGCCCTGGAGATTTGCACTCGGGCAGTGGACAGTGCGACCGATCTTGTGCGGCGCCTGATGGTTTTTGGCAAGGTGCAGCAAGCGCGCCATGAAACCATCAATGTAGCCCGCCGGATTCAACTGATCATGCCCATGCTGCACAGCGCACTGGGAAGGCGGGTCATTCTGGTTGTAGACTTGGCAGACGACATCTGGCCAGTGACTATCGACCCCTTGCAACTGGATCTGGCGCTGCTGAACCTGAGCATTAACGCCCGCGACGCCATGCCGGAAGGTGGAGAACTGCACCTAAAAGTCAAGAGTTGCAGGCTGCAATCCGGCCTCATCCATCGCCAGGGGGAATTAGTCGCAGGCGATTATGTGGTCATCTCCATGGTCGATAGTGGGGTAGGGATGTCGGAAGAAACCATACAGCAAGCCATCGACCCTTTCTTTACTACCAAGAAAATCGGCGAAGGCACGGGGCTCGGCTTGCCCCAGATTCATGGCTTTGCCCGGCAAAGCGGAGGGATTCTGATACTGGACAGCACTCTTGGACGGGGAACAACTGCTACTTTTTATCTGCCGCGTGCCAAAGCAGATGCCTTGGTTTCCGCACCCTCGGTAGCTGGTCGACCTTCATCAAGTGCTGACTCGCTTGGCACGGTCCCTGGCCTGCTCAAATCTTGGGGCAGGGCGAGGGCGGTGCTGCTGGTGGAAGATGATTCTCTTGTGCGCAGTGTGGTTGCCCCGACGCTGACAGCGGCAGGTTATCGGGTAGAGTTGGCTGAAAATGGAGAGCA
>JBBSSV010000151.1:0-5066 GCA_038241705.1 Burkholderiales bacterium
GCGACTGCTGCCGTTTTGCAGCAGCGTCCGACTGGCATGGGCGTCGCCAGACTCAAGAATTTCGGCATACATTTTGCCCAGCATGCCGCAATAGGTCAGAGCGATCGCCAGCACGCCAGCTGTAGGACCAAGGCCTGTGACGCGTACCAGCAACAGCGCCCACACCAATTCGGGCACGCTTCGTAGCAAAACCAGTAGCCAGCGCACGGCCTGGCGCAGCAACTGTGCCGGCCACGCCATGCGCTTGCGACCCACCCGCGATACCGACAGCCCGGAGGTCGCAACCAGCGCTAGCGGCACGGCGCCCAGCCACGCCAGCGTCAGCCCAGCTGTGGCCATGGCCACGGTTTCCCAAGTGGCGCCGACGACCATGCGCAAAAATTCAGGCGAATGTGCTGGCGGGAAAAAGTCAGACAGGAAGCGGCCACTGGCATCCAGACTTTGTTGATCGAACAGCAGCCAGGGCTTAAATTCGCTGGCCACTACCATGGGCCACAGCAGCACCAATACCACCACCGTAGCCACCACGCGTCCGGGCCAGGCCGGATCGGCAAGCCGGACGGAACGGGGGGCAGCGGGCAGGGCAGGTTGGGGCATCAAACAGGCCGCGTATGAAGAGAAAGCCAGGTAGCCATGAGTTTAAAAGCAGCGTCCTGCGGGAAGTGGCTTGGCTGGTTGGACGGAAAGGGTTTCAAGGTCGTTTGGAGCATCTGCAGGCGCGCGCTCATCTTGACTGGCGTTGCGATATAGCGCCTCCACCATGGCATCGCTGACTTGGTCACGCGGCGCATCAAACAGGATACTGCCATCACGCAAGCCGATCAGGCGGGGAAAATGGGCACGGGCCAGTTCGACCTGATGCAGGCTGCAGACTAGCGTGGCCTGTCGGGCAGCCGCTTCCTGCTGCAGCACGTGCAGGGTCTGCAGAGACAGTGCCGGGTCCAGCGCGGACAGCGGTTCATCCACCAGGAAAAGCTGCGCTTGCGACACCAGAAGGCGCGCCAGACCGCAACGCTGGCGTTCGCCGCCAGAGAGCCGGTCGACCCTGGCATACAACTTGTGCTGCAAGCCGAAGCGCGCCAGCGCATCGAAGGCCAGTTGCGGCTGACTTGGTCGCACCAGTGAAACCAGCGCCTGCCACAAATTCCATTGCGGCAGGCGTCCCGCCAGCACCGCCGTGACCACGCGTTGGCGTGGCGGCAGTGGCGGCGTTTGTGGTGCCAGAAACAAACGGGCACGCAGTTGGTGGCGGGCCGTGCTACTCAGGCTCCAGGGATCGACCTCCAGCACACGCATCTGGCCGCTGGCAGGCTGACGCGCGCCCCCCAGGGTATGCAGCAGCGTGGTCTTTCCCGCCCCCGAAGGACCAATCAAGGCCACTTGCTCGCCAGTCCGGATGCCCAGACTGATACCGGTCAGCGCATGACGGTCGCGCTTGTTGGCAGCAGCGTGACGGACCGTCACATCCTCCAAGTGCAAGCTCATGCCGGCTGGCCTAGTTCAACAGCCCAGCGTTACGTGCAGCGGCTTCGATGGCTTTGTAGTTCTCAGCTTTGGTTGGCACAAAGCGGGTGGCGCGCTGCAGTTCAAGCAGAGCACGTTGCTTGGGGGCAGCCCTGTCCAGATCCAGGAAAGACTGGGTTAAGCGGTTGCGCAATATCGGGTCCATGTCGTTACGCACGGTCCAGTTGTAGTCAAAATACTCGGGCGTGGTGTAGAAGACGTGTATTTTTTTCGGATCGGCCTTGCCTTGCTCGACCAGCTTTTCCCAGACCGAGATGTTGAGCGCACCGGCATCTACTTTGCCGCCTGCGACCGCTGCCAGCGTGGCGTCATGCGCACCCGAGAAGGCAATGCGGCGCATATCGGCGTCTGGATCTACACCGGCGTCCAGCAGATAAGCGCGCGGCATCAGGTGACCGGACGTTGAGGATTCCGAACCGAAGGTGAAGGTCTTACCCTTCAAGTCAGCCAGGCTGTTGATGTCCTTCTTAGTGGTGATGAATACAGACTTGAAGTGTTCGTCCTCTTCGCGCTGCACTAAGGGAATGACGCGGTCCTTGCTGCGGACCTTGGCCTGGACGAAGGTGAAGCCGCCGAACCACACCATGTCGAGCTTGCCTTGGACCAGCCCTTCGACCGCTGCCGCATAATCGGTGACTGGCGTGAACTTGACCTTCAGGCCGGTCTTCTTGGCCAGGTAGTCGCCCAGCGGCTGGAACTTGCGCTGCAGTTCGGTCGGGGCTTCATCAGGAATGGCGGAAACACGCAGTACGCCAGCTTCCGTCTGTGCACTGGCCGGATAAAAAAATAGCGCAAAGAAGGCGATAACAAGGAATAGCGCAAAAGAGCGAGCAAAGGAGTTCATTGAGCGATGGGTAAGTGCGTAAGAATGAAGGTGACTGGAGGCATGGAGACAAGCATAGCCAAGGGGGGAGCGCCTTGTTTTGAAATGTTTTGAAAAACCCGGGCCATCAAAACAGAATTGAGGCGGCGTTGTCGGGTCTCAACCGTTGTCGTTTTTGTCTTCGTTATGATAACAAAGCCTTGATACGCTTGTTTTTTCTGCCTTTCATTCCAATAAGCCCAAACCTGTCTATGCCTGATGTAATTGAACTGACCTCCCGACAACATCCTGCAGCGGATGCCGCTGCCCAAGGGGCGGCACCCAAGCGGACACCGCCTGCAGTGCGCCGCGAACTGGCATATAGCCTGCTGGCTGATGTGCCTTGTATTTCTCCAAAGTATTTCTATGACCGTCTGGGTTCCTGCCTGTTCACCGCTATTTGCGAGTTGGACGAGTATTACCCGACGCGTACCGAAGCGCAGATACTGAGCACACACCGGGATGAGATCGCAGCCAAAGCGGGACTCGGCACAACGCTTATCGACCTGGGGGCAGGGGATTGTGCCAAGGCAGCCGGACTACTGCCGGCATTGCGTCCTGTGCAATATGTACCGATCGATATTTCGGAAGACTTCTTGCTGCAATCGGTTCAGGGCTTGCGCCAGCGATTTCCTGATATCGAGATGACCGCCATTGGCCAGGATTTTTCGGCCAGCCTGGATTTGCCGGCTTCCGTACGGCAGGCTAAGCGGTTGTTTTTCTATCCAGGCTCGTCCATCGGCAATCTGACGCCTGCAGCTGCTCTGGAGTTCCTGCAACGCCTGCATCACGCTTGCGCCCAGCAAGGCGATGGCGCGCTGCTGATCGGCGTGGATCTGGTCAAGGACAGCGCCGTGCTGGATGCAGCCTACGATGATGCTCTGGGCGTGACGGCGGCCTTTAACCTGAATCTGCTGCGGCATGTCAATCGGTTGCTGGGGTCGAACTTTGCGCTGGAAGACTGGCGCCACCGTGGTTTTTTCAATCCGAAACTGAGCCGGATCGAAATGCATCTGGAAACTTGTCGCGACCTGTGTGTGCGCTGGCCGGGCGGGCAGAGAGAATTTGCCAAAGGCGAGCGCATCCATACGGAAAACAGCTACAAATACACCCGCCAAGGCTTTCTGGATTTACTTGAACGAGCAGGATTTTCCGATCTGAGTACCTGGACCGATGCCCAAGGCTGGTTCATGGTGTGCCATGGACGGGCCAGACGTTGAGCCGATGCTACGCATAAAACAACAGGCCAAGCCATGGTGCATGGTTTGGCCTATAAGGAAAGGGTGACTTTGTCATGAGCCATTTTGCAAGCGCCACCCATGCTGAACCTCAGGTACTGACTGATTACCGGGCTGTGCGCCAATACACCTTGAGCTTGGTTGCTGGGCTATCTCCCGAGGACTGCACGGCCCAGTCCATGCCCGATGCCAGTCCAGTCAAATGGCATCTGGCCCACACCACCTGGTTTTTTGAAACCTTCATTCTTGAACGTTTCGAGCTCGACTTTCAGCCTTTTCATCCGGCTTTCCGGATGCTGTTCAACTCGTACTACAACGGTATCGGCGACAAACACGTGCGCGCCCAGCGCGGCCTGATTACACGGCCTTCGCTGGAAAAAGTGCTGATCTATCGACATCAAGTCGACGCTCGCATGCAGCGCCTGTGCCAAGGTGCGACGGGGAAGGCCCACGGCTCAGAATTGTTGCAATTGATCGAGCTGGGCCTGCATCACGAACAGCAGCACCAGGAATTGCTGCTGACCGACCTCAAGCATTTGCTTTCGATGAATCCGTTACGTCCAGCTTATCGTGAGCAGACTGGCAAGCCTAGATTTTCGGCAGATGCGACGTCTTTAGCGCCGCTTGAGTGGCTGGAGTTTGACGCAAACCTAGTTGCCATCGGCCACGAAGGTGAGGGCTTTTTTTACGATAATGAAACGCCGCGCCATCGTCAGTGGCTGGAGCCTTTTGCATTGGCGACGCGGTTGGTCAGCAATGGCGACTATCTGGCTTTCATCGAAGACGGCGGCTACCGCGAATCCAGTTGGTGGCTGTCCGAAGCCTGGGACTGGGTTTGCACTCAAGATCTCAGCCATCCCCTCTATTGGCAACGCGGACGGCAAGGTCCAATTGCCCTGTCTGAAACAGAAGAGGGCGATTGGCTCGAATTCACCCTGCATGGTCTAGAGATGCTGGACTTTGCCAGGCCGGTGGTTCATCTATCCTACTTCGAAGCCGATGCTTATGCCCGCTGGGCAGGGGCCCGTTTGCCGACCGAGGGAGAATGGGAAAGGGCGGCCAGTAGCCTCGCCGTCGAGACAACGATGTCGGGTCAGCACCCCCAGCTGTCAAGCAATGTGGCCAGCCCAACCGGTTTGCGGGTGGCGGCAGCGGCTGGTAAAGCAACCGTGAGTTCTGGTCACGCCGACAACAAGCCTCATCACGTAGCTGAAAGTCCTCGCTTGAAGGATTTGTTCGGCAGTTGCTGGCAGTGGACCAGCACTAGTTATGCGCCGTATCCTGGCTACCGGCCGGCGGCCGGGGCCATTGGTGAATACAATGGCAAGTTCATGGTTAACCAATACGTACTGCGCGGATCGTCCTGCGCTACGCCTTTGGGGCATTCACGCCTGAGCTATCGTAATTTTTTCCCGGCGACTGCACGCTGGCAATTCAGCGGA
>JBBSSV010000152.1:0-5026 GCA_038241705.1 Burkholderiales bacterium
GCGTCATAGATCAGCTGATTCACTGGACTGTGAGAGATAACGCCGACAACTCCGCACATGCTGCACTCCTAACTTTTGAACAGGTTAAAACTTCACGTACCGCGCCAGATCGCCCGGCAAATAAGGATGGATTTCCCAGGCCGCGGTTTCCGCCAGCGGGCTGAGCAAGGCATTTTTCCAGAACGGCTGCTGAGGAATGTCTGTCATTCCGCACAGCAAGACGCCAATCATGACGAAGACCATGCCGCGCGCCAGGCCAAACAGGCTGCCCAGACCGCGATCAGCTAGCGTCAGACCAGTGGCCCGGATCATGGTTTCGACCGCACGCGAACACAGCGCCATCACCAGACGCGTGCCCAGCAGCAGGACCATGAAACCCACCACCAGACGCAGCATGGTCCCGGCAATCACCTCGGGTAACATCTGCGCCAGAGCTTCGCCATAGGCATTTGCCATCACAAAGGAAATGATCCAGCTCAGCAAGGAAAGAACTTCCTTGACCAGACCGCGCATGATGCTGATCAGAATGGAACATCCCAGCACCAACAAGACGAGATAATCAAAAACTGTCACAAACTGCGGCCCATCCTAGACCGCAAATCCGGTCGGCCGGGAGCAGGAGGCACTCAGCTTGCCAGCAGGCGCGGCAATCAAGCAGGCACCACACTGCCACCCAGGCCCAGCTTGCTCACGCGCCCCAGCATCTTATCGGCTTCATCGCGGTTGGAAAAAGGCCCTACGCGCACGCGGATGCGCAGTCCACTACTGGTCGAGATGCGCTGGGTATAGGACTGGATACCGGCTGCCTTCAACTGATCCTGCAAGTCCTTGGCTTTTTCTTCGGAAGACAGGGCAGCTACCTGAACCACGAATTTATTGCTGCTAGGCGCGGCCTCCTTGGGAGGCGGCGGCGGCAGGCTATCGATCTTGCCGGAGAGAATGGCCTGAGCACGGCTGTATTCGTCTACTTCGGGGGCTGCTGGCTTGGGCTTGGGCTTGGGCGGGACAGGTTTGGGCACAGGCGCTGGCTTTTCCGACAGCGGTGCAGGCGGAAGGGGTGATGGAGCGGGAGCCGGCGCGGCTAAGGGTGGCAGGGAGTTGGGCGGCATTGCTGATGCGGGCGCAGCCATGGGCGAGGCTGAGCCCGCAGGCGATTGCGGGGTGCTGGTTTGGCCCTGAAGAACAGCCTGCTCCTGTTCGGAGTTAGGCACCTGCGAAGCAGCATCAGCCGCCGCCTTGTCTGCGGGCGTTGGTTCGCGGGAGGGAATATTGACGGCAATATCGGTAGTCAGCGGCTTGGGTTCGGAATCGAACACCATAGGCACGACGATGACCGCGGCTACTACCAAAGCAATGGCGCCCACCAGACGGCGGCGCGCACGTTTTTTTTCAGGCAAGGCCGGATCAATACCCGAGCGGGCACCGGCCTTGCGTGTGCGGCGATTCGACGCTGGCCGTTGATCGGCGACCTTATCTTCGCGTGGAGAGTACGCGCTGTCATCTGCAGCGGGTACTTGCTTATCTTTGCGCAGGGATGAGAACAAACCCATGTAATCAGTCTGCCATTATCAATGAGGCCCGAGCTTTCTGGCTTCCATTACACCGGCAACGGTGAGAAACGATCCGAAGACCACGATTCTATCATTCTCGCCGGCTCTGATCAGGGCGTTGTTGTAAGCGTCTTCAGGTGTGGCAAAGCTGGCAAGAGTTTGCACGACCTCGCCGGTCTTCTCAGAAGGGCCGATTTCGGGCACGCCCGCAGCACGCACCTTGTCTGCCAGTTGCTGCGCACTGGCCGCCCGGGGCAGCGGTAAGTCGGTCAGGCACCAGTAATCGACCAAATGCCTGACCTTGGCAATGACGGCATCAACATCCTTGTCTTGCATGGCCCCAAAGACGGCGTAGGTCAGACGGGCATAACCCATGTTTTCCAAGTTGTGCGCCAAGGCTGCTGCGGCATGGGCGTTATGGGCCACGTCCAGAATTACGCTGGGCTGGCCTGGCAAGATCTGAAAACGTCCGGGCAGGTCGATCAACAGCAGACCGGCCCGAATATCCTGCACTGCCAGCGGCAAGTGCGCATGCAGGGATTCGAGCGCCGCCAGCGCCGCCGATGCATTCAGCAATTGATTGGCACCGCGCAGGCTGGGATAGCTCAAAGCTGTACGCCGCAGATTGCGTCCGCCGTAGTTCCACTGCTGCTTGTCACCGTTGTAGTTGAAGTCACGCGCGATTAGCCACAAATCGGCACCGATGCTTTGGGCATGCTGCAGCAGTGAGGCTGGCGGCACCGGATCGCCGCAGATAGCCGTTCTGCCCGCACGAAAAATGCCGGCTTTTTCGAAGCCAATGGTTTCGCGATCGTGTCCCAGATAGTCGGTATGGTCGATGTCGACGCTGGTGACGATGGCCACGTCCGAATCCACGATGTTGACCGCGTCCAGCCGCCCGCCCAGGCCGACTTCAAGGATGACCGCATCCAGCTCGGTCTGCGTCAGCAGCAGCAGAATTGCCAGCGTGGTGAATTCAAAGTAGGTCAGTGAGACCGCGCCGCGCGCCGCCTCCACCTGGGCAAACACTGCCAGCAACTGTGCATCATCCACTGCGGCCCCATCAATCCGGGCGCGTTCGTTGAATACCAGCAGATGCGGCGAGGTGTAGAGCCCGACCCGATAGCCACCTTGACGCAGGATGGCTTCCAGCATGGCGCAGGTCGAGCCCTTGCCATTGGTGCCAGCCACCGTGATCACCAGGCAGGCAAAGCGCACGTCGAGCACATGCCAGACTTGTATGACGCGCTCCAGGCCGAGGTCGATGGTTTGAGGATGGCGTTTTTCCAGCAGCGACAGCCATTCATTCAAAGAGGCAGGAGGATGTTCCATAAAAGCCAAAGAAAAGCAGAAAAAAACAAAGCCCGGTCGCAGAGTCGAGCCGGGCTTGTGTCAGTGCGCCGACCTGATGCCTATTCAGGAAGTCGACAGCACTTCGACAGGCTGGCTTTGCAACAGCGCCAGCAGACGTGCGATTTCCTCACGCATCTGACGCCGGTCAACGATCATGTCGATGGCACCTTTTTGCTGCAGAAACTCGGAGCGCTGAAAGCCAGGAGGCAGTTTTTCACGAACCGTATTTTCGATTACACGCGGGCCAGCAAAGCCGATCAGGGCCTTGGGCTCGGCAATCACCACGTCTCCCAGGAAAGCAAACGAGGCCGATACCCCGCCCGTGGTGGGATCGGTCAGCACCGAAATGAAGGGCAAGCGTTTCTCCGATAGCTTGGTCAGCATGGAGGTGGTTTTCGCCATTTGCATCAGCGACAGCAATCCTTCTTGCATGCGCGCCCCCCCGGAAGCGGCAAAGCAGATGAACGGTACGCGCTGCTCGATTGCAGCCTTGACACCTCGTGCAAAACGTTCGCCCACGACCGAACCCATGGTGCCGGCCATGAACTCAAACTCGAAACAAGCTGCGACCACTGGCAGGGACATGATGGAGCCACCAATGACTATCAGCGCATCGCTTTCACCCGTCGCGTCCAGTGCGCCCTTAAGACGGTCGGCGTATTTTTTGCTGTCCTTGAACTTGAGCGTGTCAACCGGCAGTGTTTCCTGGCCAATGTCATAGCGGCCGTCGGCATCGAGCAAAGCTTCCAAGCGCTCGCGGGCGCGGATGCGCATATGATGGTCGCACTTGGGACAGACTCGCAGATTGGCTTCCAGATCGGTGCGATAGAGCACGGTTTCGCAAGAGGGACATTTGACCCACAGCCCCTCGGGCACAGACTTGCGGCCCGCAGAGGCGGCGGTACGTTGAATGCGGGGTGGTAATATTTTTTCTAGCCAACTCATGATGTTCTCTTTCGGCCGGTTGATGACACATTGGGCTCATTGCAGAATGGGCGCATTGTACCGTTGACGCCAACGGACGCCAACTTGGGATTTTCCGCCGCAGCCGTTGTATCGCTTTCGGTCAACGCGCAAAAATCGCACAGCTTTGTAGCGCACGGCACGTAAGTTTTCACTTAGCCCTGATCCAGCGCAGTGCGAATTTCCTGCATGAACGCCTGAGCCACAGCAATGGCCTGCTCTGGCGGTACCGCTTCCATTTTCTGAATGATGCTGCTGCCAATCACCACAGCATCGGCCACCGATGCCACAGCGCGAGCCGTTTGCGCATCGCGAATGCCGAAACCCACTCCAATCGGCAAATTGACGTCAGCGCGAATGGCGGCAATGCGCTTGGCCACATCGTCAATGTCAATATTGGCCGAGCCGGTCACGCCCTTCAACGACACGTAATAGCTGAAGCCGCTGCCATGGCGCGCCACCTGCTTGATGCGTTCCGGTGTCGAGGTCGGCGCCAGCAAGAAGATCGGGTCCATGTTGCGGGCTTGCAGGGCTTGGGCAAACTCCTCGCACTCTTCAGGCGGATAATCCACCACGATGGTGCCATCCACGCCAGCCGCATAGGCAGCGTCGATAAAGGCTTGCTGCCCCATGCGCTCAATCGGGTTGGCGTAGCCCATCAACACCACGGGGGTGACATCGTCGGTCTGGCGAAAGGCTTTGACGTAGCCGAGCACGTCATGCAGGCTAACGCCAAATTTCAGGGCTCGTTCGCAGGCACGCTGGATCACTGGCCCTTCGGCCATGGGGTCGGAAAAAGGCACCCCCAACTCCACCACATCGGCCCCGCCGGCCACCAGTGCATGCATCAGACGCACAGTGATGTCGGGCGAAGGGTCACCAGCGGTGATGAAAGGAATTAAGCCTTTTCTGTTTTCGGCAGCAAGGCGGGCAAACGTGGTCTGAAGACGGGACATGGACTGCTCTGGTCTTTGAAGGAAAGTGGGGAAAGGATCGTCAGAAAGGGGCAGGCGACGAGAACATCGCAGCACCCATCAGGCGCATTCTTCTGCTGGCACTGCTCAGCAAACGAATGGCCCCGAGCGAGCGTCAAATAGCTTTTTTCGTGCGCTGGGCAACGGTATGCATATCCTTGTCACCCCGGCCAGAGAGGTTGATCA
>JBBSSV010000153.1:0-5022 GCA_038241705.1 Burkholderiales bacterium
CATTTGCGACAAGAGGAAGACAGGCGTAACGGCATTCAGACCGGACCCAAACAGGGCCGCCTTGTATCTGTCGAGTTGACTGACCGCAGCGAAAAGCATCACCCCTAGCTTTTCCTGGTCTGCATTATCTGCAACTGACCAACAAAGGAGATTCACCATGACCGATGCAACACTCACCCAGCCAGGAGCCGGCAACCCCGGCGCTGCTGGTAATACAACAACTGGCGGAGCGCGGGAAACAATCCGCCTCAAAGCGCCTGGTACCGGCTTCATGGACACCTGGCGTGCCATGGGTCCGGGTGTGGCAGCCGCCATGACTGGTATTGGCGCCAGCCACATCATGCACGCGCCCACTGCCGGTGCCAAATACGGCTACGACCTGCTCTGGGTCATTTTGGTGGCTTACATCATCAAGTACTGCGCCTTTGAATTTGCCCATCGTTACACTATGGTCAAAGGCGAATCCATCATCAACGCCTATCACCGCAACGGTAACTGGCCATTGTGGTTCATGATCTTCCAAGGTTTTGCCAACACCGTTGGCATTGCCGGACGGGCGCTTGGTTGTGCCGCCATGCTCTGGGCCGCCTTCCCCTTCATGTCCTTGGAACTGTGGGCGGTAGCCGTAATGGTCGTCACCGTGGCCATCCTCTGGGCCGGTAGCTACAGCGCGGTCGAGTCGATCTGTAAGTTTCTGATCGTGATCTTTGCTCTGTCGAGCTTCATCGCCTTTGCACTGCAGGCACCGCCACCGATGGAATACCTGTCGCGTCTGGCACCAACTCTGCCACCGATTGGCGCAATGATGTTGTTTGGCGCCATGTTCGGCTACTTCCCAACCACGCTTGAAGTTGCGCCTATGCAGTCGAACTGGGCGGTCGCCAAGAAGGTCGGCATGGTCAAGGTCAAGGAACTGCGTGCCGAGGGCCATACGGTAGAGATGGACCCGAACTACATGAAGAACAGCCTTACCTTGTTCAAGCGTGACATGAACATCACCTATGTGATCTCGATGGTGACCGGCATGATCTTCCTGATCGTCGGTGCGTCGGTGCTGAACCCCATGGGTCTGGTACCAGAAGGCAGCCAGATGGGCGCCACTATTGCTCGCATCTACACCGATACCTTCGGTTCCTGGATCTTCCCAGTGATCATTGGTGGTGGCGTTGCAGCACTGTTCTCGACCGTGTTCACCTACTTTGACGGTCAGGCACGCCTGACCGAAGAATGTACGGTGCGCCTGTTCAAGAAGTGGGACAACCCTAAGTCGCGTATGTTGATCTATCGTGGCATGCACGTCATTTGGCTGGCTGCTGGCATCGGCATCGTTTATGGCCTGCCTAAGCCCATCTTTGTAGTTCAGGTGGCTTCGGTCATGGCGTTGGCATTCTCGCCTATCCTGTACTGGCTGACGATTAAGGCGATCAAGGACAACTTCAAGACCGAGTTCGAGCGTGATTTGCTGCCTTCGAAGTTCCTGATGACCATGGCCTGGATCGGCACCTTCGGCCTGCTTGGTCTGACCTTCTACGTGGTATACATGAAGTTCATTGCCTAAGTAGCTAAGTAGTATCACGGTGGTTACTGGCACTCACAGGGAGCTAGCAACCACTCTCTCAGCAAGACTGGAGCCGGAATGAAAGACGCTACCGCGCCATAATTTCCGGCTTTTTTTCGCCCAAATTTTTTGGATTCTTTTCCCCGTTACTTTACAAAGATGCAAAGTCAGATGTTTTGCATTCCATTCTGCTTATGCCTGCCTGTAACTGTGATATATCAGCCCGTCGGCTGAACGTCTCGCCAGACGTGTGTACGGATTCTTTTTTGCCGTTCCTGTCCCATGGCCCTAATTAAGCGAGACCGACCGCTGAGCTTTGCATGATGTATGCGTCTGTCCTTTTGACCGCGCCGATCATGCTTACTTTTTTTCATGGCTGGACCTGCTTACTGATAGCGGCTCCCACCACTCACTTTTCAACTGAAGCCCGCTCGGCTGCATGCGCTAGAGACCTGCGCTTGTTGCTTTGCCCAAGCGAAGGCTTCATTCCGGATACAAGGAAAACCAATGGTTACCCGATTGATTCGCGACTTTTTAAAGATGGAAGCCGCCGCTGGCATCCTGTTGTTCGGTACTGCCGTGCTGGCAGTCGTGTTCAACAACGTGGATGTACTGAGCCCTTGGTACCAAAGCGTCTTCCATACGCCTTTTGCCATTGGTCCCATCGAATCCCCTTATTCCTTGACGCATTGGGTCAACGACGCGCTGATGGTGCTGTTCTTCCTGCTGGTCGGACTGGAGATCAAGCGCGAAGTCCTGCAAGGCGAACTATCCACCCCTTCGAGCATCGGTTTGCCCGCCCTGGCTGCGGCTGGTGGCATGGCCGTTCCAGCACTGATTTATGTGTTTTTTAACCAAGGTAATGGCGCCAGCATGGCTGGCTGGGCCATTCCCACGGCGACGGACATTGCCTTCGCCCTAGGTGTATTGATGCTGTTCGGCTCGCGTGTGCCGCTGTCTCTGAAAATGTTTCTGATGGCTCTAGCGATTCTGGATGACCTCGCGGCTATTGTGGTGATTGCCCTGTTCTATACGGCTGAGTTGTCAATGGTAGCCTTGGTGCTGGCAGCCGCAGGACTAGCGGTACTGGTACTGCTCAACCGCATGGGCGTGCAACGCGTCTGGCCGTATGCTGCGGTCGGACTCTTGTTGTGGCTGTTTGTGTTGAATTCAGGCGTGCATGCCACGTTGGCCGGCATCTTGCTAGCGTTCACCATCCCCATGGACAATACTCCCGATGAAAAATCGATGCTAGAAGACTTGGAGCAAGCTCTGCATCCTTGGGTGGCCTACTTGGTGCTGCCCTTGTTCGCCTTTACCAATGCGGGCCTACCGCTGGGGGGCATATCGCTGGGTTCGCTGCTGGAGCCAGTGCCGCTGGGCATTGCAGCTGGTCTCTTCTTTGGCAAGCAGATTGGCGTTTTCGGTGCCGCTACCGTGGCTATCAAAATGGGCTGGGCCAAGTTGCCTGAAGGTGCCAACTGGCTGGGCCTGTATGCCGTGTCGGCCTTATGCGGCATTGGTTTCACCATGAGCCTGTTCATCGGATCTCTCGCTTTCAAAGGCGCTGCGGCGGCTGAGATGATACCGCTGGTGCAACTGGGAGTCTTCCTGGGTTCGCTGCTGGCAGTTGGCGTGGGCGTAACACTGCTTCTGATCGCCACCCGTTCTCCTCGTCCGGTTGCCGCAGACATCAATTCGAGCGCCAGCACCAACTAGGCATGAGCGTCTTTGCTGGGTGTACCTGAACTACTCAGATCGGGTACACCCAGCTTCTCTTTTTTCTTCTCCAAAGCAACTGCGTGACGACTAAATGTCGATTTGCGCAGTTGTTACATTAATATTTTATTATCGTTGGAACAATTTTCCTTGGCATGAGTCTGTTTATTCATGGACATGGAAGATGACAAAAAATCTACTTTTTCAACTGCCTCCCCTGAACCGGAAGTCATTCCGGTATGGCAGGAAGAAGTACAAGTTAGCAAGCGCTGGCGCGATGCCGGTCATGGTGTGCGCGTTCATAAACAGACGCAGCAGTCCGAGCAAGAGGTCCGGCAGGATCTGAGCCACGAAAACATCGAGATCAGGCACGTCCCCATGGATCAAGTGGTGAACCTCGATGCTGCCCCGACGGTGCGCCAGGAAGGTGACACCCTGATTATTCCGATCACCGAAGAAATCTTGGTGGTGGAAAAGCGCCTACGCATCAAGGAGGAAATCCATATCACCAAAACAAGGCAAACCACCGTGCATAGCGAGACCGTGCCGTTGACTTCGGAAACGGTCAGCATCGAGCGCTTCGACGACTTAGCCTCAGACAGAACAGAAACGGATTCTCCCCCCAATAGCCAGTAGACCGGCTCTTCGTAGCCCGATAGCAGTCAGATCGGGCCGTTCAATTCTAAGGAAAGGCAACTATCATGCACCATACAATTGCTGCAGTATATGACGACCGAAATAAGGCGCGTCGCGCCATGGATGACCTGAATGCCGAAGGCTTTTCACCTGACGACATTTATTTGACCCAGACCGATGAGAATGGCAACCAAGATCAGGTAGACGAAGGTGAAGGCGGCTTCGTTTCCTTCTTCAAGAGCCTGTTTGGCTATGAGGATCACGACGACGACGCGGAATTGTATTCCGAAGCAGTGCGTCGCGGACACTATGTGCTAACCGTAAATGTGCCGGATGACGATCTAGTGGATCGGGTCACTGATCTGCTGGAAAAAAATGACCCGATTGATGTGCACGAACAGGCTCAGCAGTGGCAAAGCGGCGGGTGGGTAGCTCCGGAAAGCATGCGCGGGCGCTTTGCTTCGGACACGGATGCTGGAATGAGGCATGCGGACGATACGGATGCACTGGGCATCCAGCGTGCAGATAGTACTGGTTCAGATTACTTGGGCCAGAATCGGGGGCATTCTTCAGACACCGTTGATTCTGAGGATATCCAGGCCGCCCAGTCTGACGGAGGTGATCAGAGCCTAGACATGGACGCTCCTATGCGCGGGACCTCTTACTCCGACGGCGGACTGTCTGAGTCCAATACTGACCTGGCTTCAGGCAACATGCACAACGAAAATCTACGCTCAGACGACTCGCGTGCCGACATGCAGAATGAACGCGCCATTCCAGTGGTCGAGGAAGAACTGCATGTGGGTAAGCGATTGGTGCAGCGCGGCGGTGTACGAGTCTATCAGCGTGTTGTGGACACGCCCGTTAATGAAAGCATCCACCTGCGTGAAGAACAAATCGATGTGGAACGCCGTCCAGTGGATCGCCCAGCCAGCGCCGCAGATCTGTCCGACCTGAAGGATGAATCTTTTGAAGTCCGCGCTTCTTCTGAAGAGCCAGTCGTCGAAAAGACGGCGCGCGTGGTCGAGGAAGTAGTCGTCGGCAAGTCCGCCACCGAACGCGATCAGACCATCAGCGATACGGTGCGTCATACCGAAGTCGAGGTGGAA
>JBBSSV010000154.1:0-5015 GCA_038241705.1 Burkholderiales bacterium
GAAGGCTTTTGCGGCCTGCGCCTGCTCGCCGTTCAGCGCTTGTTTCAAAGCATTGATCTCATCCAGCTTTTGCGCGCCGAAGGCAAGCCAGCCCTTGAGTTCGCCATCCAGCTTGTCTTCATGCGCCAGATCTACCGGCACGTGTAGCAACGAGCAGCTCGATGCCACCCAGAGACGATCACCCAATTGCTGCTTGGCTGCTTGCAGGCTGTCCAGAGCCTTATCCAGGTCTGCGCGCCAGATATTGCGGCCATCGATCACACCGACGGACAGCACCTTGCCCGCAGGCCAGTTTTCCAGAAATGCGTCCAATTGTCCCGCGCCGCGCACCAGATCGATATGGATTCCTTCCACCGGCAGTTCGCGCAAGCGGCTGGCATGGGTGCTGACATCATCAAAATAGGTAGCCAATAGCAGGGCAGGGGTAGGCCCTTTTTTCAGGGTGGCATAGCTGCTGGCATAAGCGTCCTGCCAGGCGGATTCCAGATCAAGCGCCAGGATAGGTTCATCGACTTGCACCCACTCCACACCAATTTTTTGCAGACGCGCCAGTACTCTGGCGTAGCCTTCCAGCATTTGCGGCAACAGATCAAGCTTGTCAGTGACGCCTGACTTGATCTTGCCTAAGTAAAGTAGGGTCAGTGGTCCAACTAGCACCACTTTGCTGCGATGGCCCAGTGCATGCGCTTCTGCGACTTCGTCGTACAACCAGTCCACGCCGCCATCAAAACGCACGTCTTCGGTCCATTCCGGGACGAGATAGTGGTAGTTAGTGTCGAACCATTTGGTCATTTCCATGGCAAAGTGCTCATCGCTGCCACGTGCCAAGGTAAAGTACTCGGCCAGGGACAGCTTATGCTGATCGAAGCCAAAGCGAGTCGGCACGGCGCCCAGCAGCGCCAGCGTCTGCAGTATCTGGTCGTACCAGGCAAAGTCGCCCACAGTAATCAGGTCCATGCCGGCTTTTTCCTGCAAGTCCCAATGCCGCTTGCGCAGCGTCCGGCCGGTTTCACGCAAGCTGGCCTCGTCTGCCTTGGCTTGCCAGAATGCTTCCTGCGCAAACTTCAGTTCCCGTTGCGCGCCAATACGCGGGAAACCCAGAATGTGGGCTGATGCCATATCTATCTCCGATGCAATGAATCAATAGGGGGTGAATGTCTTGAGGCTTGCAATCATCGACGAAGGTGAAATATGATTCAAACGATAAATTTTCAGAATCAACTTGAATAAAACTAATAATGAAAAGCATTCTTGACCTGCGTCACCTAAAAACGCTGCACGCATTGCGCGAAGGTGGCAACCTGCTGCGTGCCGCTACCTTGCTCAACCTGACCCAATCCGCTCTGTCGCATCAGATCAAGCAACTCGAAGAGCACCATGGCTTGCCGCTTTTCGAGCGCAAGTCAGTGCCAGTGCGATTTACGGCAGCGGGAGAGCGGCTGCTGAAACTGGCAGACACGGTGTTGCCGCAAGTTGCCGACACCATGCGCGACATTGCCCGGCTGGCCGAAGGTAGCGCCGGCCAACTGCGCATTGCAGTCGAATGTCACACCTGCTTTGACTGGCTGATGCCGGCGATGGACTTGTTTCGAGACCGCTGGCCAGAGGTGGAACTGGACATTGTCTCCGGCTTTCAAGCTGATCCCGTAGGGCTGCTATATGAACACAGAGCCGATGTCGCCATCGTCGCCGATGTCGATCCGGATGAAAAAATCGACTATCACCCGCTGTTCAGCTATGAAATCGTGGCGCTCCTGGCGCGAGACCATCCTTTGGCCGAGCGCGACTATCTAGTGGCAGAAGATTTTGCGACCGACACCCTGATCACCTATCCCGTGCCGGACGACATGCTGGATGTGGTGCGCCAAGTCTTGCAACCTGCGGGTATACAAACCGAGCGCCGCACCACGGAACTGACCGTCGCCATGTTGCAACTGGTCGCCAGTCGGCGCGGCATCGCCACACTACCAGTGTGGGCAGCGCAGAACTATCTCAAACGCGACTATGTCGTATGCCGCCCGATCACGGACCAAGGTCTGACGGGCCGTCTCTACGCCGCCTGCCTGCCGGACACTTCTACCAAGTCGTACCTGACTGATTTTGTCAGTACTACACGTGAAAGCTGTTATCTCAGCCTGAGCAATATCGCTTTGCTGTAAAGAAATCGACCAAAGATCACCCGCACTGCGCTCGAAGTGTTCCCCTTTGTGGACCAGGTATCCGATGAGCTGACGCAGATTTCCCGACTCAGTCAGAGTCTTCCTTGAAGGGTTGTCTGGAGGCTCTGATTGCGTGGGTATCGAGTACTATCGCTTGAGTACGCAATCTTTGGACAAGATTTTATGTAAAAGCAGACGTTTGCCAAAAGAGCGCCATCTACAGTCTGCTTAAAGGTGTGGTTTGTGGTCAGCAATCAGGCGATTCAACACACTCCGTACTGGCTGAATCAACTCTCCCGCAGTCAAGCCAATGGGGCCTTGCCCTTGCAGTACCAGCTCGTCCGCAGCGGCGCCATGCAGCCATGTGGCCGCTCTGGCAACCAGTCCCGGTTGGGTTGGATGCTGTGCCAGCAGGCCAGCACAAATGCCGGTCAGGACATCTCCGCTGCCCGCCGTCGCCAGACCGGCATTGCCCGTAGTGTTGATGACGATCTGGCCGTCTGGTGAGGCGATGACGCTGCCCGCGCCTTTCAAGATGACATGGGCATGGTAGCGCTGAGCCAACTTGCGCGCCGCCTTCAGGCGATCTTGCTGGATATCGGTCACGGAGCATTCCAGCAGGCGCGCTGCTTCCAGCGGGTGCGGAGTCAGAAGGATAGGCTGTACCCGCTCGGACAGCAGCTCCTGCAACGAAGACTGTGCGGCTAACAGGTTCAGGGCGTCAGCATCCAGTATCAAGGGCAAGGACGAGTGCAGCGTCCGCTTTAGTAGCAGCGCGCCAGCTTCAGAGCATCCTAAGCCCGGACCCAAGGCAATTACCCCTTTTGTAAAGTCCAGCGTTTCAGCCAGTCGACACATCAGTTCTGGATGCAGCGCATCGTAGACAGGCGGTTGCTCTAAAAAACCGGCGAGCACCCGACCTGCGCCCGTGAATGCAGCTGCGCGCGCGGCCAGAACGACTGCCCCCGCCATGCTGCTGGCACCGCCAATGACCATGGCATCGCCAAAGCTGCCCTTGTGGCTGTTGTGCTGCCTTGGGCGCAAGAGTTCTTCAAATAGCGCTGGATGGTTGAGTTGCATCCGGGCAGGCGCAAAGGTGCCAGAGTCCAGGCCGAGCGCATCGACCATGATGCGGCCTGCACAGTCCGGGCCGTAGCCTGTGTATAGCCCGGGCTTGTCAGCCAGAAAAGTCAGAGTGTGGGTCGCGCACATGACACAGTCGTCAGCGACGCCGCCCATGATGGTGCCAGTATCTGCATCCAAGCCGCTCGGCACATCCAGCGCAAGCACAGGACAAGCTTGGTTGCGCACTGATTGGATCAGAGTGGAAAACGGTTTCTGCAAGGCGCGTTGCAAGCCGATGCCAAACAGTCCATCGATGATCAGATCCCAGTTTTGATTTCCCAATGCAACCAACTCCGTTGGGCTGACAAAATGCACAGGGCTCGCGTGCGCCTTGTCCAAGGCTGCTTGGGCTTCTGCAGAAGGTCGGGGCGACTGCTGGAGCATTGCAATCACAACGCGTACGTTTATGTTGGTTTGCGCCAGCAGTGTCGCAGCTTCCAGCGCATCGCCACCGTTGTTGCCGGGACCAGCCAGGACCAGGACGTGCGCCTCTTTCTTATCCGGCGACAGCAACTCCACGGCCAAGTGCGCTGCCGCCTGGCCAGCGCGCTGCATCAAGGTGCCAGTCGGCAGCTGCTGCAGCGCAGCCTGCTCGATTTGTCGTATATCGGCGACGGTGTATAAAAGGTAGGAAGAGGAGGAGGGCATCATGAAAAAATGCCGAGTACAGTTATCTGCACCCGGCATCTTGCAAAACTATGGTTATCAGAAGTTACTTGACCTGATTGCCGATCACACCACCGACGGCTGCGCCGCCAACGGTGCCCAAAGTGCTACCGCCGGTCAGGACAGAACCTGCTACGCCGCCTACACCTGCACCAATAGCCGTATGCTTTTGTTGGCTGCTCATACCGCTGCAACCGGAAAGGCCAACTACTAAAACCGTGCTCAGTGAAACAACCGCTGCGCGCGTTGAAAATTTAAAGGAACGCATACATCCTCCCGTTTGTTGACTCATATAAAAACCTGTCTTATAAGTATGACAGGACTTGCTGGTAAATGTTTTCGGCACTGATTTTCAGATGCAGATAGCGCTTACTTGCTAGCACTATCTGCTGGATGTCAAAAACTATAATCGATGCCAAAGGGAAAGTAATCAAAGTATGGTAACTATGTGTTGCGTTACGATCTGTGACCGTGCGTTAGCAGAATAATGAACACTTGAGTTGCACAAAAATTTTGATCAGGCATGACGGACAAGCGCAGAGCGCTTCAGTAACGACTGTCGTTTCTTTCAGGCTGGCCTGATGGTAATTAACTGATTTTTATAACGGACTTAACCAGCGTCTTGCTCATGCCTCAGACCAAACTCAACTCGAATCAACATAGCTCTGCCACGAACTCTTCCACGACCGTGGCCGAGACGGTAGCTGCCGCACGCACCCCGGTCAGTATCCATGGCGTAGCCTTCACCATCCTGGTAGTGCTGGCCTGCACGTTTGCCATGCAATGGAGTCAGCAATTCCTGATTCCAGTGGTTTTCAGCATTTTTCTGGCGTATACCTTGAACCCGCTGGTGGTTCTGCTGCAACGTATGAGGCTGCCACGCATGCTGGCAACTACCTTGTTGATATTGGCCATTGTCGCCGGCGTGGTGCTGGCTACTAGTACCTTGCGCACCGAATTTAATAGCATCTTGGAAAAGTTACCTGCAGCAACCACCAAGATTTCTCGCTCCATCACCCAGTCCCAAAAGGGGCAGCCCAGCACCATGCAGCGCATGCGTACGGC
>JBBSSV010000155.1:0-4978 GCA_038241705.1 Burkholderiales bacterium
GCCCGGCACTGTCCAGATAAGTCCAGTTGCGCTCCACTTGGGAAAAGGCAATTGACGAAATGCCGCACAGAAAGCCCTCGGTTGCCGCTGCCACCGTGCCTGAATACAGTGTGTCGTCTCCCATATTCTGCCCTTGATTAATTCCGGACACCACCAGGTCAGGTTTGAACGGAAGAAGCCCAGTCAGGGCAATGTGCACACAATCGGAAGGCGTCCCATTGACAAAATAGAAGCCGTTTTCTGCCTGCAGGACTGTCAGGGGTCGATCCAGAGTCAGGGAATTGGACGAGCCCGAACGGTTGCTGTCCGGTGCCACCACGACCACTTCGCCCAAGGGGCGCATGGCTGCCACCAAAGCCGCCAAACCGGGTGCGAGGTAACCATCATCATTGCTGACAAGTATTTTCATGGATGAATTTTACTCCAGGCAACTTTCAGTCAATCCGTTATCAAGACGCGTAGTAGGTGCTTTTTAGTCGGATTGTGCCGAATCGGCACAAGATTGAATGAATCAGGCCTCGACCACGTCAGTCGGCTCTGTCTGCAGGAAAATTTCCACCACGGCCAGTTCGCGCGTGCGCTTGAAAGGCGGCAGACTTTGCCAGATGCGGCGTCCATAAGGTTTGGAAATCAGGCGCGGATCACAAATCATCAGTATGCCGCGATCCGTTTCATCTCGAATCAAGCGCCCTGCGCCTTGTTTCAGCGTAATGATGGCTTCGGGCAGTTGGTGGTGCATGAAGCCATTCATGCCTTTTTTTTCCAGTAGAGCGATGCGTGCCGCCAGCACCGGGTCGTCCGGCGGCGCAAAGGGCAATTTATCGATGATCACCACTGACAGCGCGCTGCCGCGCACATCAATGCCCTCCCAGAAGCTCTGACTACCCACGAGCACTGCATTGCCGGCGGCGCGAAAACGTTCGAGCAGTTCGGTCCGCCCTGCTTCGCCTTGGACGAATAGCGGGTAATCCAGCTTGCGCCGGGCAAATTCATCGCGCAACAGGTCGGCCGCGCGAGTGACAGCGCGCAAAGTGGTGCACAGCAGGAAAGTACGGCCACCAGCTGCTTCAATGACCGGCAACGCCGCCCCGACCACCGCATCGGTATAGCCGGGCGCATTCGGCGCTGGCAACTGGGTAGGCACATACAGCAGACCTTGCTGATCATATTCAAAAGGGCTGGGCCAGGTCTGGGCCGGCTCTCCCCACAGCCCCATTTGTGATGTGTAATGCTGGAAATCGTTTTTGACGGCCAAGGTGGCCGAGGTAAAGATCCAGGCGCGTGGTGTACCTTCGCGCTGCTTATTGAAAATCGGCGCAATCGACAAGGGCGTCTGGTGCAATTGCAGGGAAGACGAAAAGGCCTCGACCCAGCGCACCCGCTCCTTGGGCAGTTGCGGCCTCTCTTGCTCCTGCTCAGGCTGTTTTGACGCGCTCTGCTTTTCTGGCGAAAACTCTTCCTCGATCTCTGCAGGCGGCATGCCACCTGTCTTCCATGCATTGAGCCGCACGCTCAACGTCAGCGTCCGCAACCGGCACTGTTCCAGGGTTTCGGCACGCTCAGCCTGGGTTTCCAACACCGCCATGACTGCATCCAACTGGTCCGACAGGTCATCCAGCGCCTTGAAGAAGGGGCTGGAGGTGGCGATCTGGTCCACGGCCAAGCGGACGTTTTCCTGAGGAAAGGCCAGACGCAGTTCGCGCGTGGCCCGTTCCAAGGGCGTCACTAGCCCGATCCAGTCGGCGCCATCGCGTGCATGCGACAAGCCTTCGGCCGTGATATCCCGGCACAGTTCCAGAATTTGCGAAGTTGATATGGTATCGCCGAAAAACAGCGTGGCTGTTTCCGGCAATTGATGGGCTTCGTCGAAAATGATGGTGTTGGCCGATGGCAGCAACTCAGCTACGCCTGTGTCCTTCAAGGCAACGTCAGCAAAGAACAGGTGATGGTTGACTACCACCACGTCCGCTTGCTGAGCCTCCTTGCGCGCCTTCATGACGTAGCAGTCCTGATGATAGGCACACTCGGCACCTACGCAGTTGTCACGGGTCGAGGTCACTAAATTCCACACCAGCGCGGTTTCCGGCACCTTTGCTAACTCGGCCTTGTCGCCACTGCTGGTGGTCTTGCTGAAACGGGCAATCTCGCGCAGGTGACGCACGTCGCCGCGCGAAGTCAGGCGGCCATTCTGCAGCGTGCGCTCAAGATGATAGTGGCAGACATAATTGCTGCGACCCTTGAGCAAGGCGACGGAAACCGGTGCCTGCAAGGCATTACGCACGGTCGGAATGTCGCGCAGAAAAAGTTGATCCTGCAAGTTCTTGGTGCCGGTCGAAATAATGACCTTGCCGCCCCATAGTAGAGCCGGCACCAAGTAGGCAAAAGTCTTACCGGTACCGGTGCCGGCTTCGGCCACAAGGGTCTGCTGCCCGGCTATGGCGCGGGCAATAGACTTAGCCATGTCAGTTTGTGCCGCACGCGGGCGATAACCGGCTACTGCCTGACTCAGCAGACCACCGGCGGAAAACAAGGTATCCACGTCTTCGTCATGCAAATCAGTGGCTTCCAGGGATGTGGATTCTTCAGTCAAGGCGGCAGCGAAAATGGGAGTTTTGGAGGGAAGGGAAAGGCAAGAGGGAGAAATCGCAAACGACCGGCTATCACACACGCCTGCCGCTTGAATTATCACACGTAATAATCGTATGCACGTGTTTTCAGGACTGTGCTGCGTCAGCCTTACTCAGGCAGCACAGTCACTTCTGGCCCAAGCTGGCCCCACCCTCTTGACGCTTTCCTTCACTTTTTTTGTGTATGGTGGCGTCATCCTTCATGGCGTCGTTCTGTAGAGCTTTTTCAGCCTTGGTGCGTGCAATCTCACGCTGGCGCTCTTCGGCTTGGCGCTTTTTCTCTTCGAACTTGCGCGCACTCTCTTCGCGGCTTGCGGCCTCGGCTGCTTTTTTTTCTTTCTGCTGCTTTCTAAGTTGTTGATGGCGCACGACACGCGGATCGAGTCCAGTTGGTGACCCGTGCTCCGCTTTGCCCGGGGCCAAGGGCCGTGCACGAGGGATCGCTTCCTCATCTAAGTTAGATGAAGTGAGCGTCCTAATAGTCTCTGCAGGTTCGGCAGCGGACTCTGACTTATCTTCCAGCGCCTCTTCTGATCGCTTTTCTTTGTCTTGTTTTTCGGCCAAAGCTTCATCGCGCTTATGCACTTTCTCCCGTCGCAGGAAAGCATCGGCCTCGACTTCGATGTTGCGAACGGCATTCAAGGAGACGCGCTTTTTTTCCTCGGCGGCACTCAGACAGCGTGTGGTGAAAAAACTGTCATAGCACTCTTGCTCACGAGCACTAAATGTGTGCAACATCTGCACGCGCTCTTGCTGGACAAAGGTCTTGGCTTGTATGGCACTTTTGACCGACTGAATCTGCGCCACAGGAAAAGCGGTTTGGATCCGACTAGCTTCGGCTTCTGCTGCAATTTGGGCAGTACGCGAGCCAGTGCTGGTACAGCTGCTCAGCATAGCGGCCAGCGTGAAAACAAGCCATGCAGAGTGGCGCGAGGTGGTGGAAGTTGAAGGACGGAAAACGAGGCGCATGAGGAAATTATATCCAGCAAGGAAAAGTGAAAATGCAGCGGGTAAGAAACATCTACCCTGTCGCCTGCAGGCCGGGATCGCGGCTGGATTCCATGTACTGCCGGGTCTGCATTTCCCTGAGGCGCGAAGCGCTGCGCAAGAATTCATTGGCCAGAATACCTTCTGGGTAAAGCAGGTCTGGCAGCACGTCGGCCGATATTAGTAACTTGGTTTTGCGGTCATATAAGACGTCGATCAACCAGAGGAAACGTCGGGCTTGGGAAGCCATCGCCGGCGTCATCTGCGGGACGCTCGACAGTAAGACGGTATGAAAGCGGCTGGCGATTTCGAGATAATCATTTTGTGAGCGCGGGCCGCCACACAACGTCGCAAAGTCGAACCAGATGACTCCGCCCGCACGGCGCCGACAACGGATGGCACGCGATTGTATCTGCAACACTGGCTGTTCGTCGGCGGCCTCAGCAATCCGCTCAAAGGCAGCTTCGAGGGCTGATTCAGCTGCGGCATCGGCCGGGACGTGATAGGCATCAACCTGTTCCAGCGCCAGCTGCCGATAGTCGCTAGGGCCATCCAGATGCAGCACATCCATGTGTTCCTTGAGCAGCGCAATCGCAGGCAACATCCGGTCCCGGTGCAGCCCATCCGGGTACAGTGCGTCTGGCGCGTAATTCGAGGTCATCACGAAAGAGACGCCATGATCGAACAATGCTCGCAGCAGGTTATGCAGGATCATGGCGTCCGCAATATCGGAAATATGGAATTCGTCAAAGCAGATCAGTCGGTATTGCTCGGCGGTGTTACGCGCCACTTCCTCCAGTGGGTCAGCCTTGCCTTTCAGGCGATCCAACTCGGCATGCACCATGCGCATGAATTCATGAAAATGCACGCGGGTCTTGCGCCGCACCGGCACGACGGCATGAAAGCCATCCATTAAAAAGGATTTTCCGCGGCCCACTCCGCCCCAGAGATAAATGCCTTTTGGCACCACAGGACGATGGAAGAGCCGGCGCACAGGCGACGCCTGATGGGCGCGAAACTCGACCCACTCTTCATAGGCCTGTTGCAGACGCTCGACCGCACGGGCCTGAGCGGAATCAGCCGTAAACCCGCGCTCGGTCAAGGTCAACTGATAAAACTCGCGAACGTCCATGGATGAGGAAAAGTGGAAGCAATCGGTTGGCTTCAGCCCGGGTTCATTTCAACGATGACGCGCGCCGGATAATTGCCGCTGCCCAGTCTCACTGGAATTCCCAAGCCTACGCCGACTCCCAGATTGCCACCCCCGCCGCCCACACCAATACCCAGGTTGGAGTTGGTAGGACGTGAAGGTTGATACACCACTTCCGATGTACGGTAGCCCGGCTTGTTGCAGATGATGCGCA
>JBBSSV010000156.1:0-4941 GCA_038241705.1 Burkholderiales bacterium
CGGGTACAGCCGGGCGTGGTTTACACCACTTTCCACTTCCCCGAGTCTGGCGCCAACGTGATCACCACCAACAATTCGGACTGGGCAACCAACTGTCCGGAGTACAAGGTGACTGCGGTGCAGGTCATGCCGGTAACCCAGCCTTCCGAATGGCAGAAGGACTACAGCCGCTTCAACGAAGAGCAACTGCGTCTGGCACATCTGAGCGAGCAGGAAGAAACGGACAAGGAAGGTGCGCACTAAACGCCGCCTGGCCACCGCCTCAGGCATGTGAGCGCAAGTATGAGCAGCGTTCCCGTGCCTGAGCATGCCGCCTCTGCTCCCTATTTCGTGCATGCGTGGCGCGCGGGCGAGGAGCAGCATCAGCATGAACAACTGGCGGAAGAAGTCCCGGTCGCGCTGGAATATAACGGCATCTCGCATGCCGTTATGCTGGCTTCCCCCCAAGATCTGGAAGACTTTGCTCTCGGTTTTTCCTTGAGTGAAGGCATTCTGGCCAGCTCCAGTGAGTTGTACGATTGCGAAACCACGCCGCTGGCGGATGGCATTCGGGTGGAGATGGAGATTGCTTCCGAGCGCTTCGTCAGCCTGAAGGAAAAGCGTCGAAATTTGACTGGCCGGACGGGTTGTGGCCTGTGTGGTGCAGAAACACTGGAGCAAGCCATACGTCGGCCCGCCCCGGTGGATAGCGATATGCGCTTCACGGCCTCTGCCTTGCATGCCGGCCTGCAAGCCATGCAAGACTTGCAGGCTTTGCAGCAGCGCACTGGTGCCACCCATGCCGCAGCCTGGATGGAAGCCGACGGATCGGTCTCGTTAGTGCGGGAGGATGTGGGTCGCCACAACGCCCTGGACAAGCTGATTGGCGCATTGTCTTTGCGTGGCGCCGATTTTTCCAGTGGTGCCGCACTGATCACCAGCCGCGCCAGCTATGAAATGGTGCAAAAAGCTGCGACGCTGGGGATTGGCATGCTGGTGGCAGTGTCTGCGCCTACTGGCTTGGCAGTCCGTCTGGCTGAGCAAACCAATGTGACGCTGCTGGGGTTTGTACGCAATAACAACCATGTCGTGTACACCCATCCTGAACGGGTGCTGCGCGAGCCAGCCTGAACACGCTGGACAGTGCGACTGAAAGCGGGTGTCCCTGGCGAAATCGTCGGGGATTTACCTAACAGTTTTGCCGATAACTATTTTTTGATTTTTGCTATGCAATGTTGTTGATTGCAGCGCTGTTTTCGAGCGAGAAGCAAGTGGGCGGACCTGCTCAGGCAGGCAAAGCCATTGTTAGAAACTATGCATCATCACAGGATAGAACCATGAATTCAGACAATAACCTGGTCACTATGGCCAACCAGATCGGTATGTTCTTTGAAACCATGCCCGACCGCTCCCAGGCCTTGGAAGACTTTGCCAAGCATCTCAAAAGTTATTGGGAGCCTCGCATGCTCAAAACGCTACTGCAGCATATCGATACTAACGGTGGCGACGATATGCTGCCGATGGCGCTGGAATCGATCAGATTGCATAAAAATTTTCTCAAATAATTAATAGGCTGCTAAATAGCGCCTTAACTGGAAAACATTTGCATATTAAAAATGCCGCAATATACATATTATTGCGGCATTTTTTTCTATATTGCTCCTGCAGCCGCTTGTCTTTAATATAAGCCTCCTACAATACAAAAAATCACTGCCGATTAAGATGGGCAGTGATGTGTAGTTTTCTCGTGCATTACTGCACTTCCCCGTATTTTTAATTTTTAATAGGAAAAACATGTCCCGTCCTTTTTCCCTGCGCTTTGTCGCCGCACTAGCCAGCCTGTCGCTGGCAGCGCCTCTGGCGCTGGCCCAGCAAACCATCAAGCTTTCCACCACCACGAGTACTGAAAACTCAGGCTTACTGAAGCATTTGCTGCCAACCTTTGAAAAAGAAACCAACAGCAAGGTGCAGGTGATCTCGGTTGGCACCGGTAAGGCGCTGGAACTGGCCAAAAACGCTGACGTCGATGTCACGCTGGTGCATGCCCGTCCTTCCGAAGATAAGTTTGTAGAAGCCGGCCATGGCGTCAGCCGTCGGGACGTGATGTACAACGACTTCATCATCGTCGGTCCCGAGAAGGACCCAGCCGGCATCGACGGCAGCAACGATGTCCTGAAAGCCCTGAAAAAAATCGTGGATAGCAAAGCCAAATTCATTTCCCGAGGCGACAACTCGGGTACCGACCAGATGGAAAACAACTACTGGAAGAAAATTGACGCTAAGCCCCAGGGCAAGAGCTACGTCTCTGCTGGCCTAGGAATGGGTGAAGTCCTGACCATGGCTGCCGAAATGCAGGCCTACACCCTGACCGACCGCGCCACCTACATTGCTTACAAAGCCAAGACCGGCCTGGGCATCATGGTCGAAGGCGATACTAAGATGTTTAACCCCTACGGCATCATGGCAATCAATCCTGAGAAGCACAAAGACGTCAACTACAAAGGTGCTATGCAGTTGATCAACTGGATCACCTCCGACGAAGGCCAGAAAATGATTGCCGAATTCAAGGTTGAAGGTCAGCAGTTGTTCTTTCCTTCTGCAAATAAGGACGTCGAGCCCAAAGAAGCAGTTCACCAACAATCCGAAAAGCAGCTTGAAAGCGTGAATTAAACCGGCGGCTGGTATCTGCCAGCCTGCCCTTCATGCCAACGGCTCCGAACATCTTCTGTCCGGGGCCGTTTTTGTATCTATTTTGTTCACTTCCAGACGCGGTAAAACTACAGCCCTGTCCTTAAGGACAGTGCTGTATTCGGGCATCCCGCAATTCGAGCCGGTGCACACCCGGCATGCTGATCAGGTCACGGTCGTGGCAAGCCATGATCAGGCTGACGCCTTCACTGACCAAGCGCGGAATCAGCGCCATCACTTGATGGCGGGCGTCACCATCATGGTGGGCGGTCGGCTCACCCCGCACCCGCACTCGTGGCGCCAGGATATTGGCCCGGGCCAAAGCGACCCGCTGCTTCTCTCCTCCCGACAATGTGGCCGGGCGGTGGTTGCGCAGATGGCTGAGGCCGGCCCATTCCATTGCCTGCTCGACACGATGCGCAACGGCTTGACGCGACTGGCCGCGTACCCGCAAACCATAGCCAATATTGGCTATGACGCTGGTGCCGAACATCACAGGATGCTGGTGCACATACACAATGGCGTCGCGCATGGACGCGGGATATGGCTTCAGTTTTACTGAGGTTCCATTGAAACGGATCTGACCTGCGCTGGCTGGCTCGAGCCCGCTCAGGATACGCAGCAAGGTGCTTTTGCCAGAGCCGTTCATTCCTGTGAGCACATAGGCAGTGGCGGGCGCAATCTCCAGGTGATCAATGTCTAGCAGTCTGCGCCCGCCGAAAGTCTTGGACAGACCTTGAATCGACAGCAGGGCGCTCATTCGCTTTTCCTCAAGGCAAAGGCATCCCCTTGCAGCAGCATCAACACGGCATTAATGAACAACGCAATCAGGATCAGCACCATTCCCAAGGCAATACCCTGAGCGAACTCGCCCTTGCTGGTTTCCAGGGCAATGGCGGTGGTGATGGTACGGGTTACGCCCTCGATGTTGCCGCCCACCATCATGGCCGCACCCACCTCGGAAATGACGCGGCCAAAGCCGTTGATGACGGCTGCCATCACGCCAAACCGGGTCTCATACAGCACGGTCAGCATCACCTGCCAGCGCTTGGCACCTAAGGTAATGGCAGTTTCGGCAATGCGCGGATCCGCCGCCTGCACCGAAGCCAGGGTAAATGCCAGCAGCACCGGCAGTGCAATCAGCATCTGTCCGACAATGATGCCGCTCTGGGAAAACAGCCACTGCAACGACCCCAGCGGCCCTTGGCGCGACAGGGTCAGGTACAGCAGCAAGCCAATCAATACCGTCGGAATCGACAGCGATGCCTGTACCAACCAGATGACGATACGTCGCCCGGCAAAGTCGCGCGTGGCGATCAGGTAACCGCCCAGAATGGCAAAGGGCGTGGCCAACACCAAGCCACTCAGGCTGGTCTTTAGCGAGACGCCGATGATTTCCCACAGCGCTGGGTCGCCCGATACCACCAGGCGGACTGCTTCGGCAGAAGCTTGCATCAAGGACATAACATTCTCAGATCAAATTTTCCATGTTCGACGCCCTCAAAAAAAACTGTGGGGGCACTGCCATCGGTTGCTATTCAGGTGCAAGCTGCGCTACGGGCCAATTCAAAGCGGCTGGTAAGCTGGGCAATCTTTGTACGGGTGTCGTCATCGATATTCCTGAACTGAAAAGTCACCGCCTTCAAAGTCATGGCATGCGGCACTAGCTTTGCTCCCTGCACGCCTTTCAGAGCCAGATTAGCCAGTTGTACCCGCGCCGCCTCTTCAGCGCGAAACACGCCCAGTGAAATGCCCCAAGGATGGGGCGAGTTTTCTGCCATGACATACAGCTCGGTCACGCCCGCTTGACGTAACTCGGCTGCCTTACTGTCGGCAGCGGCGCGGCTGCCCTGCGAGGGATAGAGCACCATATAGCTGCCGGCCTCACTTACTTCTTGGCGGCTAGGCTGAACGCCGAGTTTCAGGCGCGCCAGTTGTGTTTCAAAGCGGCGGGCAGTAGTCGGGTTCAGATTGTCTACCGCGTAGCAGGGGATACGGGGTGCGGGAGCCGGCGTTGGTGCTGCAACGGCAATGGAGGGCGCGGTAGGCTTTTCTTCAGCCGGCTTGTCTTCGGTTAATTTTTTTGCTTCAGCCTGTTGCACGGTCGGGGGCTTGGAAGGTGCAGCAGAGCTGGCGCCTTCCGGTGGGTCCACTACTTCCGCGCTGCCCTCACCCTGCGCCTCGTCTTCATCCGAGCTTGGCAGGCTTAATAGTTGGATCCTGTCAGGATTCAACTGCTGGCTCAGGCGGGTGGGTTCGTGCTCTTCGGGAAAA
>JBBSSV010000157.1:0-4914 GCA_038241705.1 Burkholderiales bacterium
CAAATTAGAATTGATATTAATAGCCTGGGTCACGGACGCATCCTCACAAAAGTTGACTGGAAACCCGGAAAAATGGCACATCAGCATGCTCATGCTTTGCTTGCAACCCTTCTTGCTGGCTCTTCCTGCTTGTTTCCTCGCATTATCGCTTGAACAGGTTTTACTCGTCCGCTCCTGCCTATTCCAAAACCAGTTTCAGCGTGAGTGCCAACATCTAACAGGACTTTAGAGGTCGTTGCTCGCCTGATGCCTATCGTAGGCAGTCTCCGGCAGCCTGAGAGTAAGACACACGCAAATACATTTGAAGAATGAGCGTATGTGTTACAGAACCAAGCAATAGGAGAGCGATACAGCGCATAAGAACTTTTTGCCGAATATTCACAATAGGCTTGTAAGCGATATGTTTAGTTTATTGCAGGTTGCTTAAAACTGACTTGTCAGCTTTTTTGAATGCGTCTTACGCAACTGTTTTGCATAAGAAAGTTCTAACTGCTACAGCATCCAGAAAGCCTGCTTTTCTGACGCCTGCCTTGTTAAACGCCGGCAAAGTCGCGGCCCATAAAGGAGCCCATATGCAAGAACCCAGCCACCCACAGAAAACCACTTTCTCCCTAGCGCCACAGAACCTGAAAGAAGCCATGCGCTTTGCTGAAATCATGAGCAAATCCAGCATCCTTCCCAAGGATTTCGCCAACAATCCCGACAACATCTTGGTGGCAGTGCAATGAGGCATGGAGCTTGGCCTGCAGCCTATGCAAGCCATGCAGAATATAGCCGTCATCAATGGCCGCCCTACTTTGTGGGGCGATGCAGTGATTGGCTTGGTGCGTGCGTGCGTGCGTCGCTATGCGAATACGTTATTGAAGAGCCCTTTGAGGACAAGGCCATTTGTCGCGTCAAGCGCCGGGGCGAAGACGAGCAATTGCGTATCTTTACCGTTGACGATGTCAAGAAAGCAGGGCTTCTGGGCAAGCAAGGCCCGTGGACCCAGTACCCCAAGCGCATGCTGCAGATGCGCGCTCGTTCTTGGGCACTGCGGGATGTGTTTCCGGATGTGCTGCGTGGCGTGCAGATCGCCGAAGAAGTCATGGATATCGAACCCGAAAAAAAAGATCTCAATCCGCGGCCCAAACGCCAAAATGCAGCAGAGATTGCGCAGCAGGCGGTCACTGCTGAACTAGACGGCCATGACTTGGATGAGACTGCCAAGGTTGCCTTGTTGGCTAAACTGGAAGCCGTGGTTGATACCGGCATCGACGCCCTGCAACAAACCTGGGAGGCGATCGGTCAGGAAAAACGCAAGGCCATGGGTGTGCATTTGCAGGCGCTGAAAGAGCGGGCCGCAGGGGCTGGGCATGGCGCTCAGTAATGCCCTGGTGCGTCAGTCGGATCAGGGCAGCGCCGACTGACTGCAGGCACGCGCTGGCCATGCCACTGCCTCGAACTTTACCCATATCCTGTCCGTCAGCAAGCGCGGCGGCAAACCGCTCAAGGGGCGCAACGACTACCTGATGCAACTCGTGGTCGAACGCTTGACGGGCGAACCGGTAGAAGCGGCTTCCAGCTTTGCCATGAACTGGGGGCACGGACGCCGAGCCCTATGCTCGGGCCGAGTAAGAAATACTGAGCGGAAACCTGGTCACCGAAGCTGGCTTCATCCAGCATCCTGATCACACTTGGGGTGGCGCCTCCTCCGAGGGCTTGGTCGGCGCTGACGGTGGCGTAGAAATCAAATGCCCGCACAACAGCGCCATGCACTTGAACACCTGGCGCAACGGTATGCCGGATTACCATCTGTCGCAGTTGCAGGGTCAAATGTGGGTACTGGATCTGAAGTGGTTGGATTTTTGCAGCTACGACCCGCGCATGCAAAGCGGCGCGCCTCACCTGAAACTCTACTGTCAGCGCATCGCTCGGGACGAAGCCTATAATGCACACTTAAAAAGCGCAGTGCTGAAGTTTTTGGACGACGTCGAAAAGGAAGTTGGCCCGTACCGAAAGATGGGCCGAAAAGGTGAATCTGTCAGGAACGAATAAGGAAAATCAAAGCCCTTACAATTCATCTCTCACAATTCACTATCAGGAGATTTCCTTGAATCCGTCTATTTCGTTCTGGCCTCGGCTGGGCGGGTTGTTTGTCGCCCTCACGCTTTCCGCTTGCGCCCACCAAGCTCCGTCTGTCATGCAGGCGCCGCCCGTGCAGGCCCAGCCCATCCCCACGCCATGGTGATGACCCAGCAAGCTCAGAATGCCCTCAGTGCCGATGCCGCCTTGGAACGCCTGAAAGCTGGTAATGCGCGTTTTATCGCGGGTCAGATGCTGACACGCAACCTGCCTGAGCAAGTGAAGGTTTCAGGCAACGAAGGCCAGTATCCTTTTGCCAGTATCGTCAGCTGCATCGATTAGCGCTCATCGCCCGCGCTGGTCTTCGACCAAGACGTAGGTGACTTGTTTACCGCACGGGTTGCGAGCAATGTGGTCAATCCCGATATTCTGGGAAGCCTGGAATACGCATCGAAGGTCGCCTGTACCAAGCTGATCGTCATCCTGGGCCACACCCATTACGGCGGCGTTAAAGGCGCTTGCGATGATGTTCAATTTGGCAATCTGACACAACTGCTGAACAAGATCCGCCCTGCTGTGCTGACCACGCCCAATGTCAATGGACCGGACAGCAGTTCTGCCAACAATGCCTTTGTCGATGTTGTCGCCGCCAACAACGTGCATCTGAACGTCCAGGCCGTGACAGAACAAAGTCCGGTGTTGCGCGAGATGGCTGAAAAAGGCGAAATCAAGATCGTGGGCGCCATGCTCGATGTCGAAACCGGCAAGATAGTGTTTGATTGAACACACGTAAAAATCCAGGGCTGGAAGTGATCGCGCACTCAGGAAAATATGAAGCGCCGAGTTCCTGGCCCGAGCACTGCTGAAGGGTCCGACTCACGAGCTTCGGACGCATCTCGCGACTGCATGGACGAGAAGTCAGCAGACCCCTTGCTTCTGTTCTGCGTGGCGCAGCGCCCGGGCGCAAACGGTCTGCACTGGAAGCGCGCCTGAAAAAAGATGATGCTAAGGAGGACCTGGAAAGTGGTGCGGCTGGCTGGAATCGAACCAGCGACCCTTGGCTTCGGAGGCCAATACTCTATCCACTGAGCTACAGCCGCGAGACAACATGAAGAGGCGTGAAGGATACCGGTTTTCGGCTACGGCGTCCATGTCCGTCTTGATTAATCGTTCCAAAGGCTAATTATTGCGTCTATAATCGGCCGTTTGGCAAGAAATCAACTGGCCTCTGCATGATTTGCGTAGCGGCCAGACATTGCCCCACGCGCCAAGCTTAACGGTTTAAAAATCGGTCTAAAATCGCATTGAGGAAATAATGAGCGACGCACACAAAGATCAACAAGGATCCCTGATCCGCACCCCCAAACAGTTAATCATTGCCGTGATTGCCGGCTTTGTGGTGCCGATTATCTGTATTGTCCTGCTGGTGCAGTACGTCTCCAATAACGATACCGTCGGGGCCGGTTCCAACAGCCAGGCGCCGGAAGCCATCAGCGCCCGCTTAGCGCCAGTGGCGGATGAAGGCTTTACCTTCCGCGATGTCGGCGTAGCCAAGCAGCTGATGTCGGCTGGGGATGTATACACAAGTACTTGCGCGGCTTGTCATGCTTCCGGTGTTGCCGGCGCACCCAAGACTGGCGATGCCGGTGCATGGTCAGCCCGTCTGGCACAAGGCTACGACACTTTGCTGGGCCACGCGATCAACGGTATTGGCGCCATGCCTGCCAAGGGCGGCAACACTGCTCTGGCGGATATCGAAGTCGCACGTGCCGTGGTCTACATGGCCAATGAGTCCGGTGCCAGTATCAAGGAGCCGGAAGTCAAGGAAGAAGGCGCAGTTGAAGCTGGTACTGCCGATGAAAATGGTGCTGCGACTGAACCGGGTGCCGACAGCACCGCGCCTGCTGCCGACGCCACTCCAGCCGCAGCTGGAGATACAGCAGCACCCGCTCCTGCGGCAGCGGCCTCTGCACCCGGTGCCTCGGCTGAGGTGGGCAAAAAAATCTATGACGCCAGCTGCGTCGCTTGCCATGGCGCCGGTATTGCAGGCGCCCCTAAGCTGGGCGACAAGGACACCTGGGCGCCGCGCCTGGCACAGGGCAATGACGTGCTGTACACCCATGCCATCCAAGGTTTTCAGGGCAAAACCGGCATGATGCCACCTAGGGGTGGATCGACAGCCTCAGATGACGAAGTCAAGGCCGCAGTCGATTACATGGCCGCTGCCTCCAAGTAAAACTTGATGATTTGAGCCGGGGATTTAAACGTCCCCATTCGTGGCTCCTTGCTCTGCTTCCATCGCGCTGCCCGGTCTGACCCGGCGGTGCGATGTGCGTTTACGCCTTCGCCTTGCTGCATTCGCTGATCAATTCACAAAAAATTACGGACAAAACACGTTTTTATCTGGTGCTATACTCCTGATTTTTCGCACCGGTATATCCCAAATCTGCGTGGCCTGTCTGGTCATGCACGACCGGTTTATTGCTGCAGGCGCCGTCCTGACACGTCCTTTGCATGACGGCATTGAACCTGAAATTTTCTTTTCCGGTCTTACTCTGCAGCACGTTCACCATGCAGCCCTTCGAGGTTCGACACTCGCTTACTCCATACACGCCACGGGGTTACGGGCTGCTATAGCACCGTGCCGCATAGGCGGCCTGAAGTCGTGCTAACGACGTCTGAGGTGGAAGGAGATGACATGTTTCAGCTTTCGGCTACAACCGTCCTGCTGTTACTAGCGGGCTTTTACGGGGCGACCTTCGCGATGTCCCTGCTGATTCGGCAAAAGAAGGAAAACGTCGATGGTTTCATGACCTCGAGCAGTTCAGTTGGGTTTGGTATTTCCGCCGC
>JBBSSV010000158.1:0-4894 GCA_038241705.1 Burkholderiales bacterium
CAGGCTTCTTCCAGTTCTCCCAATTTCTTGGCCGCTTCGGTCTGGTCCGCCAGCAGGCTTTTGAGTTCCTGCTTGTTGCTGTCGTCATAAATTTGTGGCTCGGCCAAGCGGGCATTCAGTGTCGCCTTACGGGCCTGCCAAGTTTGCAGTTCCTGCTCGAGTTTTTTGATCTTGTTTTCCAGTGGCTTCTTCAGGTTCGCCAGGCGTTGACGCTCCTGCGCCTCCAAGCGCTTTTGCTCGCGTCGATCCACGACGGGCGCTGTGGCATTGCTGGTTTCTGTCTGGCGCACCTTGTCGTCAGGGGCTTGCGCTTCCTGACGCGCGGCCAGCTTGGTCTTGAACAACCAGTCCCGATAATCATCCAGATCGCCGTCGAAATCCTGCAGGCGACCGTCGGCCACGATCATAAATTGGTCGGTGGTGGCACGCAGCAGGTGACGATCGTGCGAAACCACGATCAGGGTGCCCTCGAACTTGGCCAGAGCCATGGTTAGCGCTTCACGAGTTTCCAGGTCCAGGTGGTTGGTGGGTTCATCCAGCAGGAGCAGGTTGGGGCGCTGCCAGACGATCAGCGCTAGGGCCAGGCGCGCCTTTTCACCACCTGAAAAAGGCGCGACCGGGCTGGTCGCCATGTCGCCGGAAAATTGGAAGTTGCCCAGAAAATTGCGCAACTCCTGCTCACGGGAATTTGGTGCCAACTGCATCAGGTGCCACAGCGGCGATTCGCTGGTGCGTAGCATGTCCACTTGATGCTGGGCAAAGTAGCCGATGACCAGGCCCTTGCCGCGCTGCGCCTTACCCTTCAGGGGCTGCAATTCGTCAGCAATGGTCTTGATCAGGGTAGATTTACCTGCGCCATTGATACCCAGCAGGCCGATGCGCTGCTCGGTTTGCAGAGAGAAATTAACGCCGGTGATGACAGGCTTGTTGATGGACGCTCCTGACGCGTCTTCCATCATATAACCCGCGTCCACCGCTTCCAGAACCAGCAGGGGGTTGGGTGCGCTCAAGGGCTCACGGAATTCAAACGAAAAATCGGCAGCCGCGCGCAACGGCGCCAGCTCTTCCATCTTGGCTAGGGCCTTCATCCGGCTCTGGGCCTGACGGGCCTTGGAGGCCTTGGCCTTGAAACGGTCAACGAAGGATTGCAGGTGGGCACGTTCGCGGGTCTGCTTGTCCAGCATGCCTTGGGCCAGCAGCAACTGGGCATTGCGCTGGCGCTCGAAGGCGGAATAGTTGCCGGAATAGCGCTTCAGCTTGCGCTCGTCGATCTGGACGATGGCGTTGACCACGCCGTCCAGGAAATCGCGGTCATGCGAAATGATGACCAGGGTGCCAGGGTAGCGCTTAAGCCATTCTTCCAGCCAGATGATGGCGTCCAGATCCAGGTGGTTGGTCGGCTCGTCCAACAACAGCAGGTCGGAAGGGCACATCAGCGCCTGCGCCAGATTCAGGCGCATGCGCCAGCCGCCAGAAAAACTGGCAACCGGCTGTTCCAGTTGGGCCAGGCTGAAACCGAGGCCGGTCAGGAGCTGTTCCGCGCGCGAACGCACGGTATAGGCGTCGGCATCGGCCAGCGCGGTGTGCAGCTCCGCGATCCGGGTGCCGTTTTCTGAGCTTTCAGGCTCTTGCTCCAGCGCTGCCAGCGTCTCTTCTAGCTGCCGCAGTGTGGTATCGCCGTCGATGGCGTAGTCCAGGGCAGGGCGGTCAAGAGCAGGGGTTTCCTGGGCCACGTGCGCCAGGCGCCAAGTTGGCGGCATTTCGATATCGCCCGCATCGACCTGGAGTTCGCCACGCAGCAGAGCAAACAGGCTGGTTTTGCCGGTGCCATTCGCACCGATTAGGCCAATGCGCTCGCCCGGATTCAAGGTGACTTCTGCCTTCTCCAGCAGGGGTTTGACGCCCCGCATCAGGCTGACTTGCTGGAAGCGAATCATGCCGAGCCTTCCTTGCGCCATTCAGCCAGTTGTTCTGCCCGCAGCATGAAAACCATATCGTCACCGGCGCTGGTAGTGAGCCAGGTCAGCTCCAGCTCGGGGAAGGCCGCCTCGGCATACTCGCGCTCGTTGCCGATTTCAACGATCAGCAAGCCTTCCGGTGTCAAGCGTCCGGCTGCGCCTTCCAGAATGCGACGCACCAGGCTCATGCCATCTGCGCCGCCGGCCAGAGCCAGTTGTGGTTCATGCTGATACTCCGGCGGCAGCGCGTCCATGGAATTGCTGTTGACGTAAGGCGGGTTCGACAAGATCAGGTCGTATTGCCCGGCGGGAATCCGGTCGTACAGATCGGATGCGATCAGGCTGATGCGTTCTTGCAGCTGGTAATCGACCACGTTGCGTTCGGCCACGGCCAGGGCATCGGCAGAAATATCCACGGCATCGATATGGGCCGCGGGGAAAGCATCGGCCAACATGATCGGCAGACAGGCACTGCCGGTGCACAGCTCCAGAATGCGCGTAGCTTTCTCCGGTTCCATCAGCCAGGGAGAAAACTGTTCCGGGATCAGTTCTGCCAGGAAGGAGCGGGGAATCAGGACGCGCGAATCAACCACAAAACGGTAGCCGCCCAGCCAGGCTTCCCCGGTGATGTAGGCAGCAGGTACACGATCCGTGGCGCGACGCTCGATGACTTGCAGCAATGCCTCGATTTCATCGGGCAGCAAGCGGGCGTCCAGAAAGGGTTCGAGCCGGTCTAGTGGCAGTTTCAAGGTATGCAGCAGCAGATACGCGGCTTCATCGAAGGCGTTGCTGCTGCCGTGTCCAAAGAAAACGCCGGACTGGTTGAAACGGCTGATAGCGTAGCGCAAGAGGTCGCGCAGTGTGACAAAGGGAAGGGAGGCCATGGGAGGGAAGAACAGGTTTTTCAAACCGGCACTCTACCATTGATGCCTGTCGTGGCGCAGCAGAAGGCAAGGTCTTTCTGACGTTATGCTGACTGCAGGCATGCAGACTTTCAGTGGCCAAACACCTGCTGATACTGGGTTTCGCTGAAGCCCAGATGCACGCCGTCGGGCGTTTCCAAAATGGGGCGCTTGATCATGGCGGGCGCGGCTAGCATCAGCGGCAGTGCACTCGCGGCATCAACGACGCCATCCTTCTGCTCAGCATCTAGCTGACGCCAGGTCGTGCCGCGACGATTGAGTAGCTCTTCCCAACCCAATGCCTGCTGCCAGGCTGCTAATTGGACAGCATCCAGTCCATCCTTACGAAAATCATGAAAGGTATGGGCAATGTCTTGAGACTTGAGCCAGGCACGCGCTTTTCTGACAGTGTCGCAGTTGGCAATACCGTACATCACAATAGTCATCTATCTTTCCAAAAAGTGGCTGCATTGACCACCGATCATTTGTCGAGAATGAAGGCGTCGAAGCTGGAATCTGAACGCGCTTCGGTTGCAGTTTCATCCGGTTGGGCGGTGTCGTGTTTGGCATTATTAATCAGCCAGTACAGATTGCTGGCCGAATCCGCCTGACTCAGCGCCTACGCCCGCGTCACGTCGCCTTCCTGAATCAGTCCCAGCAGGGCCGCTTCAAAAGTGCGCGAGCCGGGAGCAAGGCTGTTTTCAATGGCTTCCCGGATCTGACGAATTTCTCCTTGCTCGATCAAGCCGGCGACATGCTGGGTATTGACCATGACTTCGACCGCAGCACGGCGACCTCCTTGCCGGGTTTGTACCAGACGTTGTGACACCACTGCCTTGAGGGCGTTGGCCAAGTCGGACAAGAGAGAGTCACGCGTTTCCAGCGGGAAGAAGTTGATGATGCGCGTCAGAGCATGATAGCTGTTGTTGGCGTGCAAAGTAGCTACCACCAGGTGACCCGACTGAGCGTAGGTGATGGCAGCCGCCATGGTTTCCCGTTCGCGAATTTCACCAATGAAAATACAATCCGGTGCCTGGCGCAATGCGTTCCTTAAGGCGATATCCAGATTGAAGGCGTCATTGCCGATTTCACGTTGATTGACGATAGAGCGCTTGTTCTTGAATAGAAATTCAATCGGATCTTCCAGGGTCAGGATGTGCCCGGCCTGCGTGGCGTTACGATGGTCTAGCATGGCGGCAATGATGGTGGACTTGCCCGATCCAGTAGCGCCCGTGACCAAGAGCAGTCCGCGTCTTTCCAGGATCAGCTCCGCCAGTATCGCTGGCAGTCGCAAGCTGTCGAGCGCTGGAATTTGAGGCGGGACATAGCGCACCACCGCCGACAGCGAACCCCGCTGGCGAAAGGCGGACAGGCGAAAGCTACCTACATCCTTGACGGGAATGCTGATGTTGAGTTCGTTATTTAGCTCAAGCTCATCCAGCTTGGCTAGCGTCAGCACTTGCGCCAGAAGCTCTTGGATGCGCGCGGGAGTCAGCCTATCTTGGTTGATAGCCGTAATATGGCCGTTGATTTTCAGAAGGATAGGCGAATTAATCGCTAGGAACATGTCCGACGCAGCGTGGACTTTCATCAATTGAAAAAAACGGTCCATGGCCATGATAATCCTCGGTCTGAATAGAAAGAGGCAGAGATGTAACTGTATAAGAGAAAGTTGCGATCGGGGAATATTCCTGTCGCAGGCTGTAATATCAACCATGGTGGCAGTACAGTTCACCGTTCTCGAATTCGATGCCACCCAGGACAGCCCGTGTATCATGCGCAGCGATAGAGATTGACTTGCTTGCCACCCGCATGCAGCAGGAACACAGTAATTGAAACGGCATTCTCTCGTTCGGTTTTACTGCCTCTTTTTTGTAGCTGCTGTTTATTCAATTCTCCACGATTTTTTCAACGTGCGCCTTAGCTCCATCAAACTATCGGGCTTTAAGTCCTTTGTCGATCCCACCCATTTTCAGGTGCCGGGTCAACTGGTAGGCGTGGTCGGGCCCAATGGCTGCGGTAAGTCGAACATCA
>JBBSSV010000159.1:0-4852 GCA_038241705.1 Burkholderiales bacterium
ACCTGATGTGGGCGGCGCAGACCATGAAATGGAGCTTTGACATCAAGCCCGAGGACGTGTTCTGGTGTACCGCCGACATTGGCTGGATCACGGGGCACAGCTATGTCGCCTACGGGCCGCTGGCGGTGGGCGCTACCCAGATCGTGTTCGAGGGCGTGCCGACCTTTCCCCATGGCGGACGCTTTTGGGAAATGATCCAGAAGCATAAGGTAAGCATTTTCTACACTGCGCCAACCGCCATTCGCGCGCTGATCAAGACTGCCGAAAGCGATACCCGCAACCATCCCTACAACTATGACCTGACTTCCCTGCGCTTGCTGGGCTCGGTCGGCGAGCCGATCAATCCCGAAGCCTGGATGTGGTACTACAAGCACATCGGCGCCGAACGCTGTCCTATCGTAGACACCTTCTGGCAAACCGAAACCGGCGGCCACGTCATCACCTCCATGCCGGGCACAGTTCCCATGGTGCCCGGCTCTTGCACGCTCCCTTTGCCCGGCATCATGGCGGCGGTAGTGGATGAGGCCGGGCATGATCTGGAGGACGGCCATGGTGGACTGCTGGTGATCAAGCGGCCGTGGCCAGCCATGATCCGCAACATCTGGAACGATCCGGAACGCTTCAAAAAAAGCTACTTTCCACCGGAGTTGGGCGGCACCACTTATCTTGCTGGAGACGGCGCAGTGCGTGATTCGGACACCGGCTATTACACCGTCACCGGCCGGATCGACGACGTGTTGAATGTCGCCGGCCACCGCATGGGCACCGTAGAAATCGAATCCGCGCTGGTGGCGCATGAGCTGGTGGCCGAAGCAGCCGTTGTCGGTCGACCAGACGAGACTACGGGCGAAGCCATCTGCGCCTTCGTGGTCTTGAAGAGCAGCCGGCCCGAAGGGCAAGAGCGGGCGCAGATTGAACAGACTCTGCGCGACTGGGTGGGTACAGAAATCGGTCCCATTGCCAAGCCGCGGGAAATCCGCTTTGGCGACAATTTGCCCAAAACCCGTTCTGGCAAGATCATGCGCCGTCTGTTGCGCACCCTGGCAGTGGATGAGGAAATCACCCAAGATGTGTCCACGTTGGAAAACCCGGCGATCCTGGAGCAACTGAAACGGCCAAAATAAGCCCAAGTCGGCAATGCGCACACTGGCAATTTGCCCGGTCTGTTTTGTTTGGCACAGAAAGCATGAGTTTTTGCAGAAATGTTTGCTATAATCTGGCGCTTCGCTGCGGCACACGTCATTGTGCACGGCGAAATCCGGAGAGATGGATGAGTGGTTGAAATCGCACGCCTGGAAAGCGTGTATAGGGTTATACCTATCGAGGGTTCGAATCCCTCTCTCTCCGCCAGACAAATCAAAAAAAAAGCCCTTGCGAATCAAGGGCTTTTTTTGATTTTGTCCTCAAGCCGCATACCCGTCACTGCGGTTCCAGCAAGCTTTGCGCGGATCATCCGGATCGAACACTCTGCATTCGGGAAGTCGCCAGTCCAGCCAAGCTTGGTTCCTCGACCATTTTTTTCTAGGACAATCCATGCGTCAAGAACGCGACTTCCTCGGCGAAAAAGCCATTCCTGCCCAAGCTTATTGGGGCGTGCATACCGCCCGCGCCGTAGAGAACTTCCCCATCACCAATCAGACCGTGGCCCAGATGCCGGCCTTAATCCGTGCCTTTGGCTTCGTCAAGAAAGCCGCTGCCCACGCCAATCTGCAATTGGGTGCCATCAAGGCGGAACAGGCTGACGCGATTTCCAAAGCTTGTGACGACTTGATCGCTGGGCAGTTGCACGACCAGTTTGTGGTGGACGTAATTCAGGGTGGGGCCGGGACCTCGACCAATATGAATGCCAACGAAGTCATCGCCAATCTGGCGCTGGAACACTTGGGCCTGGAAAAGGGTCGCTATGACGTCCTGCACCCAAATGATCACGTCAACGCTTCCCAAAGCACCAACGACGCCTATCCGACTGCGCTGAAGCTGGCGATCTGGTTCGACCTGCAGCAGTTGCTGCAAGCCTTGGCTAGCCTGCGCGGCGCTTTTGAAGTCAAGGCTGCTGAGTTTGTTTCTGTATTGAAGATTGGACGCACCCAGTTGCAAGACGCCGTGCCCATGACGCTGGGCCAAGAATTTACCGCTTTTGCCAGCATGATTGCCGATGGCGAAAAGCGATTGCGCGATGCGGCCACGCTGATGACTGAAATCAATCTGGGCGGGACCGCGATTGGCACCGGTATCAATGCGCCGGTGGGTTATGTCGATGTTGTGGTGTCCAAGTTGGCCGAATTGTCGGGTGTGCCAGTGACCAAGGCGGCTGACATGATTGCGGCGACGTCGGACACTAGCGGCTTTGTCGATGTCTCGGGCACCCTCAAGCGCATCGCCACCACGCTGTCGAAGATCAGCAACGATCTGCGGCTGCTGTCTTCCGGTCCTCAGGCCGGCATCGGCGACATTTTGTTGCCTGCGCGTCAGGCCGGCTCGTCCATCATGCCGGGCAAGGTCAATCCTGTTATTCCCGAAGTGATGAATCAGGTGGCGTTTGAAGTCATCGGCAATGATGTCGCCATCACCATGGCCTCGGAAGGTGGGCAGCTGCAGCTCAATGCCTTCGAGCCTTTGATGGGCTGGAGTCTGCACAAGAGCGTCATGCATTTGAGCAATGCCTGCCGCACGCTGCAAGTGAACTGTGTCGAAGGCATCGAAAGCAATGACGCCCTGCTGGCAGAGCGCATTTCGACCTCGGTCACTCTGGTTACGGCGCTGAACCCTTTGATCGGCTACGAAAAGGCGGCTGCGATCGCCAAGGCTGCGATTGCCAGCGGCAAACCCATTGCCGTAGTGGCAGAAGAACTGGGCATCATGAGCCAGGCCGATATGAAGAAACTGTTGAAGCCTGAGAACCTGACCCAGGCTGGTGCCTTGGCAGCGGGCTAAAGCCAAAGCCGGATTCTGCCGGAGGACGCCCCTCCGGCATTTTTCCTTTCGTGGCCAGCCCTTGGCCTAAGCAACGCTTTCTCTGATCAGCACCTCAAGTCTCTGTAGCGCTGCCTTAACTTCAGCAGTTGTTTGTCGGCTTCGGGGCGGAGTTCCACAGTGATGGCCGTCAATGCTTGCTCTTTTTTTGGCAGCTGATTATCCAGTGCTCGGCATTCGTGCCGGGCGGTAGCGTTACGTCGACTGAAGGTGTTGTATTGCTTGGCATCCATGCCGGTGAGCGGTTTGACTGTCTCTGCCATCATTTCCCGAAGGTGTTCACGCCGTACATCGGTTCTCTTGACACGTCCAACACCACGGGTAGGTTCGACCTCAATGCGCTCTGCTCCAAGGCAGGGAGAGTCTGAATAGAAGACCTTACTATTGCTAATGCATTTATAGACCGTCCGCGACGGGGCCGGTAAATTTTGTCCAGTAGCGGTGGCTGTCATGATCGTGCTCATTAGTAAAACGACAGAAAGAAGAAAGTTCATGGCGTATAGACGTCATTGGTGATGGGTGGAAAATTTTCATAAAACGTTCAACATGACAATACGGCTGCTTATGAACTTGTGCAGATGCTACAAAGCCTGATGTCCTTTAATAAAAGACGGGAATAAGTCAACGGTTACGATTTCCTTGAATCTTGGTGTGCAGGTTTATTCCTCTTCTTATTTCACTCAAAGAGATACGTCTCTCCCTTTGTCTATGGGTAAAGGCAGGATTTATCTCTATGTAACAATGGAAGGTCGTACTTTTTTTATAGTGACCGTAGTCATTGGTAAACGCTGGCAATGTCCGCCCCCAAGCTTCTTGGAAATACATGGCGCTCTGTGGAAAATTCAGAAACCCAGCATTACAGAAATTTACCTTATCCCGTTGTTGGCATGCAGGAACTGGGCGGCTACGATTTGATCACGCTGTTGCATGCATGAGGTTCAAACGATGAGTGACATTTCTTTCTCAACCCTCTCTGAGACCCAGACTCGCCACGGCCAGCACGGCCTTTATCCCAAGGCGACGTCGGTTGCGGACTTCGAGCGCAATCTGGCGGCGGTCCAGGAGCGCATCGCCAGCGCTTGCTCCCGAGTTGGCCGCGAGCCGGCATCGGTACGTCTGCTACCAGTCAGCAAGACCATCGACGAAGCCCATATTCGCTTGGCCCATGCCGCCGGCTGCCGCATGCTGGGCGAGAACAAGGTGCAGGAGGCTCAGCGCAAATCGGCGGCCATGCAAGATCTGACCGATCTACGCTGGTCTGTGATCGGCCACCTGCAGACCAACAAAGCCAAAGAGGTCGCGCGCTTTGCCACCGAATTCCAAGCATTGGACAGCCTGCGACTGGCACAGGCCTTAGACCGTCGCCTGCAGGCTGAAGGCCGGACATTGGATGTGTTCGTACAGGTTAATACTTCGGGCGAGGCCAGCAAGTATGGTCTGCACCCCAATGATGTTTGTGCATTCCTTCAGAAACTGCCGGCTTTTTCTGCGCTGCGGGTGCAGGGCTTGATGACGCTGGCGGTGCTGTCGGCTGAAGCCGAGCGGGTGCGACGGTGTTTTCGCCTGTTGCGCGACTTGCGGGATCGCCTGCGCCAGGAAGCGCCTGCCCGAATGACGCTGGACGAACTGTCTATGGGCATGTCGGGCGACTTTGAAATCGCCATCGAGGAAGGCGCGACCGTGGTACGGGTCGGGCAGGCAATTTTCGGAGCACGTGATGTGCCCGACAACCATTACTGGCCAGCGTCATCTGCTTCTACACTCGAGCGCTGAGGTCATCCAGATAATTAACTTTTTCTGCCTGCTATGTACTGCTCGGCAGAGCCTATGCAGTAAACGGAAAACGTTGCTGAATGACGAAAGGCACTTCTGGCTGCGG
>JBBSSV010000160.1:0-4812 GCA_038241705.1 Burkholderiales bacterium
AACCCAGCATTCCTGATAATTTTGTTAATTTCATGTTTTTTCTCCGGCAGAACTTAATTCATTTTCTTCGAAATTCTCCTTGGCAAAACTCATCGAGTTCTGCCAAGGGTTTCGGGTGCATGCTTATGCGAACGATCGTGCTTTCATACCCCACGCACTACTGATTTTTATTTGCAATCAGCAGGTGCATTTGGGTGGCCAGGTACGGAAACGGTATTGCCGAGGAAATTAAACTGCCCAGCTCCTTCAGCGCCAGCCAACAACCGGCCACAAGAGGTCGCGAGTGTTCCCGTCGTGATTGATGCTGAGGCCAGCACGTTACCCTTGAATGCGGTTCCACCGTTGATCGTTGCCGAACTACCCACATACCAGAAAACGTTAGAAGCCTTTGCACCCCCGGTCAAAAGAATCTGGCTATTGACCCCAGTAGTGAGGGCAGAAGGCGCCTGAAAGATCCAGACATCGTTCGGTCCGCCATTGAGGGTAAGAACACCGTCTACAATTATCGTTGAGTTTGTAGCAGATATATAAGTACCCGGAGAAAGGGTGGCGTTGGCACTACAACCTATGCCTGCGCCCGCTTCGCCAGAAGTGCCGATCGTGCCGCAGCCTAGAACAGTGGCGCCAGGTGTAGCCGCAGGCGAGAGGCTGTTCCACTTAGCAAGTAAAGCAGCCATAACCGCTTTGGCAGTAGTCGTGTCCGGAAAGGTATTGGTAACTACTTTATCTCCAGAATTGTTAGTGAGAACATTTGCTGGATCGCCACCGCAAAGACCGAAATCATTCCCTTCTCCAACTGCCACAGCATTGCAAAACTGGTTTGGAGCCAACACCACGTCACCGTTAATCTTGGTAGCGCCAACGTTAAACACTCCACCGGCTGAAGCGATCGCAAACGGATCGAGTAATGGTCCAAGGAAACTTGATGGAGGAATTACAACCGGCACCGTTGCCGTCTTGAAGGTCCATGCATAGTTGCAGCCAAGTGGAGTACCCGTACCGTTGGTGATGGGAGCTTGGATAACCGCCGTATATGCAGTATTGGCCAAAAGCGCCGAAGACGTCGTCAAGGTAGCTATTTTAGTGAGCGCGTCATAATTCACTGAGGCTGGAACAAGTGCGTCCCCATTGGTCGGCGCCAGCTTGAAGCTTGTTGCATTGATCGATGTAGCGGCCATTTGCTCGCTGAAAGAAGCAGTGATCAATTTGCCGCTGTTGGCAACTCCAGTGGTGCTGGTCGCGGCAGATTGATTGCCGTTGGTGGGGTCGGTTACGGTTACTGCAGGCCCGGCTACAGGGCAAGCGCCGGGAATGACAGAATCCGGCGGCGGGATGACTGGATCAACCGGAGGAATGACTGGATCAACTGGCGTGCCGGGTATAGCTTCTGCACCGCCCGTACCCAAGATCGGATCGCGTCCTTCGCTGCCACTTCCACAACTTGCCACCAAACCGACTACAAGAGCGGGCATAAGCCACTTTAATTTTCTGGAATAATTCTCAAATTTGCTCATGTGTTTTCTCTAAAGGATGGTGCCCGATGCTGGGCGATAAGTAGCGTGGCTCTTATTTATTTACTATACGCAATATTTTTGATTGTTCTGTGCGCTTCTACACGTAGCAACACAAATACAACGTTCGCACGCAAAGGTTGACAATCTTCCATTTCAGCAACTGTGGATCGTTTTCGATGTCTTCATCCGACAAACCGAACACTACTGGGCCACGTACATATCAACGTACGCGCCAAGCCAATTGACGCACGACCAACTCCGCCGACCTTCTGGTAGAGCGGCTCGATGAATTTTTACAACTTGCCCTACGGGGTCACAATGTCGACCTCTGCAAGGAACCGATCGCTCCGTGTTAATTTTTTCTTGGCAGCGGATTTGATCTCGGTAAAGCTTTTTTGCATGATCGACGGCCGCGGGTGAACGTGCCGTTATTGTCTCGGTCAGCGCACCGGTAGAGATGGCGCTTGATGAATCGATCAGCGCTTCCTTGATGGCACTGTCTTCGAGCCACAAAATCGCCCATGATTCACCTCCAAGGAGCCGCACAATGACACAGATGACCATACTGCACGACCTTCCCAATATCGATCCCGATTGCCTTCATCCTCTTGATATTGAGGCCTTGATCGGACCTGATGGTCACCGGCATGCGCCCCGCATCCTGATGCTCTATGGCTCGCTGCGCGAGCGCTCTTTTTCCCGACTAGTTACCGAGGAGGCAGCTCGGTTGTTGCGCTGGTTGGGCTGTGAAGTTCGCACGTTTAACCCTAGCGGCCTACCACTGCCTGACTCTGAAGACGCTTCACACCCGAAGGTCGCCGAACTGCGCGAACTGGCGGCTTGGTCCGAAGGCATGGTCTGGTGCTCGCCAGAGCGTCATGGCGCCATGACTGGAGTTATGAAAGCACAGATTGATTGGATTCCCTTGTCTGTGGGCGCGGCACGCCCTACCCAGGGCAAGACCTTGGCAGTGATGCAGGTCTGCGGCGGTTCGCAATCATTTAATAGCGTGAATCAGATGCGCGTTCTGGGGCGCTGGATGCGCATGGTGACCATCCCAAACCAGTCCTCGGTGGCAAAGGCCTTCATGGAGTTCGATGATAACGACCGCATGAAACCTTCGCCTTTCTATGACCGCCTAGTCGATGTCATGGAAGAACTCGTGAAATTCACCTGGCTGGTTCGCGGACGTAGCGAGTTGCTGACAGACCGTTACTCAGAACGCAAGGAAAGCGCAGATGCTCTGTCAGAACGCGTCAATCAGCGCGCTATCTAACATCGCTAGACGCAAACAAACTTAGAAGAACAAGAGCACAAATGAAAATCCCGGAAACGAATTTCCGGGATTGGAAGAAGGGGCGAGCCTTGTCTGCGGCACTCACGGGGAATGACTGTGGCTGCTTCGTTCCCGACCTGACCAGATTGGCCATACCGCAATGCGCAGGGGCCCGCCGACTGCCATTCTATCAGCAAAGGTTGGCGCTGCGTAGCCATTGATAACCTTACGGAAGCACTCTGCTCTGCAGATTTTTAGCCCCTTCAAATCCCTAGGTCCTGCCAGATCGCATCCACCCGTTTCTTGACGACCTCATCCATGACGATGGTGCGCCCCCATTCGCGATCAGTCTCCCCCGGCCATTTGTCGGTGGCGTCTATGCCCATCTTGCTGCCCAGGCCACTGACCGGTGATGCGAAGTCCAGATAATCAATAGGAGTGTTGTCGACCAGTGTGGTATCGCGCAGCGGATCGACCCGTGTCGTGATGGCCCAAATGACTTCTTTCCAGTCGCGGATGTTGACGTCTTCATCCACCACCACGATGAACTTGGTGTACATAAATTGGCGCAAGAAGCTCCAGACGCCGAACATCACCCGCTTGGCGTGCCCCGCATAAGACTTACGCATCTGGACAATGGCCATGCGATAACTGCAGCCTTCCGGCGGCAGGTAAAAATCGGTGATCTCGGAAAATTGTTTTTGCAGCAGAGGCACGAAGACTTCATTCAGCGCTACACCCAGAACCGCTGGTTCGTCCGGCGGCTTGCCGGTATAGGTCGAGTGGTAGATCGGATCGCGGCGCATGGTGATGCGGTCGATGGTGAAGACCGGAAACCAGTCCTGCTCATTGTAGTAACCGGTATGGTCGCCAAACGGGCCTTCCAGCGCATGCTCATAGCCGCTGGGATGGTTGGCATCTGCATAAATATGCCCTTCGAGCACGATCTCGGCCGAGGAAGGCACCCGCAACTCGCTGCCCAGGCTCTTGACCAGTTCAGTGCGACTGCCACGCAGCAAGCCTGCAAACTGGTATTCCGACAGGCTGTCTGGCACGGGTGTCACCGCGCCAAGAATAGTAGCCGGGTCGGCACCGAGTGCAACCGAAATGGGATAAGGCTGACCCGGATTCAACAGCCCATGTTCACGGAAATCCAGTGCGCCGCCGCGATGCGCCAGCCAGCGCATAATGACCTTGTTGGGTCCGATTACCTGCTGGCGGTAAATACCCAAGTTCTGGCGCTTCTTATGCGGCCCTTTGGTGATCACCAGACCCCAAGTAATCAAGGGCGCGGCGTCGCCGGGCCAGCAGTGCTGGATTGGCAAGCGCGATAGGTCGACATCCTTGCCTTCCCAAACGATATCCTGACAGGGTGCCGAGCGCTGTTCTTTCGGTGCCATGTCCCACAGCGCCTTGAGCAGGCTGCCCATGCCCAGCGCATCCTTGACGCCCTTGGGTGGCTCGGGCTCTTTCAGCGTTGCCAATAGCTGGCCGATGCGGCGCAACTCGCTCACATCCTCCGCGCCCATGCCCAACGCCACTCGCTTAGGTGTGCCGAACAGGTTGGCCAGCACCGGCATGCTGTGGCCCTTAGGATTTTCGAACAAGAGCGCTGGCCCTTCGGCTTTCAAGGTGCGGTCGCAGATTTCCGTCATTTCCAGATGTGGAGAAACGGGCGCGGTTACCCGCTTCAGCTCGCCCTGCTTCTCTAGTTGCGCCATGAAGTCGCGCAGATCGGTATATTTCATGATTTCTTGATCTTCTTCAAATTATAATGGAACCCTATAGCGATTTTATGCAAGCCATTGATTCATATAGGTTTACGGTTTTTAGAAAGCGTCCCTATATACTCATTAGTTATGATTTTTCTCTTTTCTAGTGTTGACTAGATATAAACGCGCTTTTACAATGCGCGCACGTTGATGACGAATCAAGCTGCTCCGGCCTGTTGTTCAAGTGCTGCTAGTCATCATGATACGGGTTCGGGGGCCCACTGAATATTGCAATAAGTGCATTCAAAAA
>JBBSSV010000161.1:0-4766 GCA_038241705.1 Burkholderiales bacterium
GCGTCACCGGCCTGATGTCCGTAGGTATCGTTCACCGCCTTGAAGCGGTCCAGATCAAAAAAGAGCACTGCCAGCGGCTTGCTGGAGCGCCGTGCAGTCGCCACGATCTGCTCACCGAATTCATGTAGCAGGCCACGATTGGGCAAACCGGTCAGCACATCATGCTGGGCCTGTTGACGAATGTCTTCGCGGGTCTGTTTTTCATGCGTGATATCCAGATGGGTCCCGACCAGCCGGTACATCTTGCCTGTATCGTCGAACTGGGGTACGGCACGGGCCGCAATCCAGTGATAGCTACCGTCCTTGTGAAGCATACGAAACTCTATTTGATAATCAGAATGCGGCGCTTTCAGATATTCGTGCAAGCGTTTTAGCACAAAGGGTTCGTCCGGATGCAAGCGCTGCTCCCATTCCTCATAACGGTCAGGCAGTTCGTCGTCGCGGTAGCCGAGCATGGCTTTCCATTCCGCAGAAAAATAGCAGTAGCCAGTGCCCGGCTCCCATTCCCAGAAGCCTAGCTGAGCAATCTGCGTGGCCATGTTCAATTGCAACTGAGCGCGGGCTAACTTCAGCTCCGCTTGCTTCTTGAAATGGGTATCTTCCAGCGCATACACCAGCCATTTGATGCGGCCGTTGTCATCCGTGATGGTGGAGGCCGACAGGGTCGCCCAGATAGTCTTACCCGACTTGCAGAGATAGCGCTGCTCTAGGGTGAAGCTGGGCCAGAGACCATTGAGCAGGCCTTCTAGTTGACGTTCAAAAGCTGGCTGGTCCGAAGGATGAATTACTTTCTGTCCGACCTGCTGCAATTCCCGGCAACTGTAGCCTAGGATGAATTCCAGCTTCGGATTGATGCGTACCCAGCGGCCAGTCGGCGTCAAGGTGGCCAAACCAATCGCCGCATGATGCAATGTGGCGCGCAACAGGCCTTCGCTGTCACGCAGCGACATTTCAGCCTGCTTGAGATTGTTGATGTCTAAGAAGGTGCCGGCGGCACGCACCGGTTGCTGTCGGGCGTCACGTTCGAGCACCTGCGCATGGATTGCCAGCCATTTCCAAAGGCCATTGCCGGTACGCATCCGATAGGTGGCGCTGTAGTTTCCATGGCCGCCCTGGTCCAGATAGTGGAGCCAGTTCCCCAGCGCAGCGTCCTTGTCGTCCGGGTGCAGCAGCGACAGCCAAGTATTGAAGTGCGGCCGCTGTGCCTCATGGAGAGCTATGCCTAGAATGGTGTAAATCCGCTCGTCCACAATCGTAGTGCCATTGCGCAAGTCCATTTCCCACAAACTGACTCGGGCGCCATGCAGCACCAGCTCTAGGTGCCGTCGTGCTTGCTGCAGATCCGTCTGGGCCGTCTGCAGCACCGAAGCATCGCGAAAGTGATACAACACCTGCAAGGGCAGCCCTTGCTCTTGCCGTAGCACGAAGGCATTGACGATGAAACAGACATGCTGGCCATCCGGGCGTTGATAGAGCAAATTTTCATTGGTCACGCGCTGCCCCCGCAAGGCGCGCACGAGCGGATAATCCGCTTGCGCATACGCGCGTCCGTCCTGATGGATTGCGCCTTGGAGATAGGCCGATAAAGTCTGGGGTTTGCGCTCAGGCAGCGCCAGCAGAACAGCCGTTTCCCGATTTTGAAATAGAAGGCATTGAGAGAAGACCTCGACCACAAGCATGCCGCCCGGAATCTTCTCCAGCAAAGCTTGGAAGTCGTCTTCCTGCAAAGGTCCAAGCACCGGACATTGCACACTCTGCCTCATCAGATGCTCTCCTCAGGATCAACGGGAAGCGCATCAGCGATCGGCTGCCTACGCTTCAACCAGCTCGACTTGACTTACATGCTAAAACATTTCTTTGTTAATTAATATGTTAGACCTGCCGATTACTTACTTGGTTCTAAGGCAGCATTTGACTTCATATATTTCTGCATGACATCCATTTCCTGGGCAATGGCAAAATTTGTCTTCCAAAAGGTAAAAATGTATAAAAAATGAAATGGATTGACAGTTGCTCTGAATTTACTCGAAGGAAATTGCGTACATCGCATCATGGATGCGTTGCAACGTGAAAAAGTGTGCGCTGAGGAAAACCCTAAAATCAAACGATGTAACTTTGTTTGTCTTGGTCTAGGTTTCCTGGAGCCAATCTTTCAGTGGCCCGACGTTGCAGAACGCTCCGTGGGCGTGATGGCTGCCACCCTGACGCCATTTGTAGAAACAAATCTAATCGCTCGCACAATGTCAGATAAATTCCGCAACCCCTCTTACCCTTTCGGTATCCATGCATAATCCGACCACGTACAGCCTGCCAGTGCTGGCCTCGTATTTCCTGGCGTTTTTGACTCTGTTCCTAACCTTGCAACAGGGCTTGCTGGCAGCGCTGTTTTCTGGCCTGCTGGTGTATTCGCTGGTTCAGGTCCTGGCTCCCCTGCTGGGACAAAAGATCGGCGGTCAGCGTGCACGCGTGCTGGCAGTAGCCCTGCTGAGCACGGTGATCGTGCTGGCGCTACTGGCGTCCATCTGGAGCGCTGTGTCCTTCCTGCAAAGCGACGCCGGCAGCGTACCGGTGCTGCTCCAGAAAATGGCAGACATCATCGAAGCATCGCGCAAGCAGATTCCGCCCTGGCTACAGGAATACCTCCCACCTAGCGCCGAAGCTCTGCGTGAAAAAATTACTCTCTGGCTGCGCATGCACGCTGCTGACGCCGGCAATCTGGGACAGCAGGCCGGACGCACTTTGGCTCATGTTTTCTTGGGGATGATTATCGGCGCCATGGCGGCCCTGCACGACACCACTTCGCGCCACCGCTACCGCCCTCTGGCTGCTGCCCTGCACCAGCGCATCGTCAACCTCAATCAGGGTTTTCGCCAAATTGTTTTTGCTCAGGTCAGGATCGCTGCCATCAATACTGTTTTCACGGCCATCTACCTACTGCTCGTCCTGCCTCTGGCTGGGGTACATTTGCCGCTGACCAAGACCATGATCGCCGTGACCTTCCTGGCTGGATTGCTACCAGTGGTAGGCAATATCATTTCCAATACCGTGATCGTGGTCATCAGCCTGTCGCATTCTCTGCAGGTGGCCATGGGCTCGCTTGCATTTTTGATCACCATCCACAAGCTAGAATATTTTCTGAACGCCAAGATCATTGGTGCTCACATCAATGCCAAGGTCTGGGAATTGCTGGTGGCCATGCTAGTGATGGAATCCATATTCGGCGTTCCTGGCGTGATTGCCGCGCCCGTACTCTACGCTTACCTCAAAATCGAACTGGCCGAATGCGGGCTCGTCTGAGTCCAGACACGCGCCACATTACCGACCCAGAACGAAAAACTGCCCCGGACGATCTAGCAAGCGGGGCAGTGTTCAATCTGTTTTCAGGAATCATGGCGTACGCCGCACGCTCGCCGTCACCCGCTCTTCACGAGCGTTTGCACGTTCAAGGGGGTGCAGCCGAAGGCTGGGCATTACTGCGCGGGTCCAGACTTTTGACACTAGTGGTTGCATAGCCCTTGGCTTCAATCTGCTGCATTGGGTCTTCGATGCCGAAGGCCGCCAACTCACTGTTTTGGCCATTAAAATCTAGGCCACGCTCGTCTTCCTGCCAATCAGGACTGACAGCTTCCTGGGGAATCATTTCGCCTTCCGGAACGGCCAAGTAGGAAAACTGACCTTCGGCTTCGGATCGCTTGTAGATATCAAGACGCATGCTCTACCTCCTCAATGTCAATAAAGTTGCCAGTATGACCCAGGGTGCTGGTTGAAGTTTGCCAGGAGACGACTTGCGAAGACTGCCTTTGATACGTGCCAAATTCTGGCCATGCAAACACCGGCTCGCACTGCAGAATTTGCTGTTCAACATCACTAAAAACCTAAGATAATGTGTTTTTCGTTCGTAAAAAGGGAATGATGTCCAAATCCAACCTAAATTTTCGACATTTGCATTATTTCTGGGTGGTAGCCAAGGAAGGCAGCGTCACACGCGCCGCCGAAAGGCTAAATGTTGCGGTGCAAACCATCAGTGCGCAATTGAGCCTGCTGGAGCAAGCCTTAGGCAAGGCCGTGTTTGCCCCACAGGGCCGGCGCCTGGTACTGACCGAGGCCGGCCGCATTGCATTGGGCTATGCCGACCAAATCTTCCTGCTGGGCGAACAACTGCAGGATGCCCTCGCCGACTCCGATCTGGATCGCACCTTACGCCTGACCGTGGGCATTTCTGACTCCCTGCCCAAGCTGATTTCTTCCCACTTGCTAGAAGCAGCGTTGCGCCTGCCAGAAAAGGTCAAACTGGTGTGTTATGAAGACAAGTTCGAGTCCTTGCTGGGTGACCTGTCGGTGCACAAGCTCAACGTCGTGCTGACCGACCGCCCGGTGCCGGCCGGCACCACGCTCCGGGTCTTTAGCCACTTGCTGGGGGAAAGCGAAGTCTCTCTCTTTGGCACACCAGCCTTGGCCCAGCAATATGGCCCTGGTTTTCCTCAGAGCCTGAATGGCGCGCCAGTGCTGCTGCCCACACGCAACAACGCCTTGCGTGAACGCTTGGAGCATTGGTTCGAAAGCCAAGAAGTGCGGCCCAACGTCGTCGGCGAGTTTGACGACAATGCCCTGCTCAACACCTTTGGCCGCAATGGTCTGGGTCTGTTTCCTGCACCGTCTGCGCTGACGCATGAAGTCGCGGAGCAGTTCGGTACCGTCCCCGTGGGCGAAATGCCCGAAGTGCGTCAACAATTCTATGCGATTTCCACCGAGCGCAAGATCAAGCA
>JBBSSV010000162.1:0-4738 GCA_038241705.1 Burkholderiales bacterium
CCTGCTGGCGCGGCTTCTATCACTGGCTGGCGGACCATATGAATTTGCCGTCCAACCCAGTCGATGGCGTACGCGCTCCCCGGGCACCACGGCTGCTGCCCAAGGCCCTGGATGCGGACGCCGCCGTGCGTTTGGTATCCAGGCCGCCAGCTGCGCCCAATGCCGGTAGCCCGGCTCGGATGTGCGACCATGCCATGTTCGAATTGCTATATTCCAGCGGCTTGCGGGTGTCGGAGCTGACCAGGCTGGATCTACATTACGTCGAAGACGGCGCCTACCGTTCGGCCGGATGGCTGGATCTGGACGCGGGTGAAGTCATGGCGCCAGGCAAGGGCGGCAAGCGCCGCAGCGTGCCGGTCGGTCGGCCGGCCATCGAAGCGCTCCAGCGCTGGCTGGCGGTACGCGCTGGCGTGCTGGCCTCGGACCAGGCGACTGACCGTCACGCCCTTTTTCTGGGACAGCGCGGACGCCGCATGGCGGTGCGTAGCGTGCAGCAGCGCCTGAAGCGCCATGCCCAGGACGTGGGCCTGCCGGTCAACGTCCATCCGCACATGCTGCGCCACTCTTTTGCCTCGCATTTGTTGCAATCCTCGGGCGATCTGCGCGCCGTCCAGGAATTGCTGGGCCATGCCTCGATTGCTGCCACCCAAGCGTATACCGCGCTCGATTTCCAGCGCTTGGCCCAGGTTTATGACACGGCCCACCCGCGTGCCAAGAAGACTTCCCCGAAGAACGACGACAACTCCTAGATTGGATGTCTCCCTCCGACTTGCGCATTCCCCGGTACTCTTTCAGGGCGCAGGGAATGCGGCATAATGGACCTAGGTCTTTAATCACTTCATCATGTGCTGCACCACGAACACTTTCTCTTCCATGATTTCTCCGGCATTCGCCGGTCAGGACTGGCCTTCGGCACAGGCCCTGGCCAGACAGCAACTGCGTGCCGCTACCGTGCGCGTCACGACCGCCCGCCTGAAGGTGTTGGGAGCGCTGCTTGCCGCACCACGCGCTCTGTCGCATCAGGACATCCAGCAGCAGTTTGACAGCATGGACCGGGTCACCCTGTACCGGGCACTGGACACGCTGACTTCCGCTGGCCTGGCTCACAAGATCGCTGGCGACGATCGTACTTTTCGCTATAGCGCTGGCACCGAGCTGGCGGCACCCGACGGTGCCATGGATCTCACGACTGGCCCGCACTCGCACGGGCATTTCAAATGCGCCCGTTGCGCCAAGGTCTTTTGCCTGGACGAGAGCACCCACGCCGGTATTCTGACCGGTGAAGTACTGGCCACCGCCGCCCAGCCGACCCTGCGGCATCAATTGCAGCAGCTTCTGCAACAGAGTCTGGGTCCCGGCTTTCTCAGTCAGGATATCGAATTGACGATCAAGGGCCTCTGCCCTGATTGCACCGCTTGAAGCGCTGCGCCGGACACCTGTTCAGGCCGCCTTCTTCCCCATTTTTCAATTTTCGTCAGGACACGCCATGGCCTTGATTCCCGCCACTATTCTTACCGGCTTTCTCGGGGCCGGCAAAACTACGCTGCTCAACCGCATCCTGAAAGAGCCGCACGGACATCGCATTGCCGTCATCGAAAATGAGTTTGGGCCGGAAAGCATCGACAGCGACATCCTGCTGCAGGAGCGCAGCGAGCAGATCATTGAAATGAACAATGGCTGCATTTGCTGCACCGTGCGCGGCGATCTGATTGCCGCGCTGAACAGCTTGGCGCAACAGCGCGCCGCCGGCACCTTGCACTTCGACCGGGTCATCATCGAAACCACCGGCTTGGCCAACCCGGGGCCGGTAACCCAGTCCTTTTTCATGGACGATGGCGTCGCTGCCCAGTATCAGCTCGACGCCATCGTGACTGTCGTCGATGCTCGCCACGGCATGCAGCAACTGGATCAGCATGAAGAGGCCCAGCGCCAGGCCGGCTTTGCCGACAAAATTCTGTTGTCCAAAACCGACTTGGTCGATGTCCCTGCCATCGCTGCCCTGCGCCAGCGCCTGAGTAAAATCAATCCGCGCGCGCCAATCACCTCAGTGAGCTTTGGCACGGTGGCGATAGACGAAGTGTTGGATCTGCGCGGCTTTCATCTGAGCGAAAAGCTGGAACTGGACCCTGCCTTCTTGGACGTACCGGTGCCAGAAGCGCATGTACATGACCAGGGTTGCGAAACGGGCTGCCCGCATGGAGATGCCCACCCTACCCTAGGTGGCCACACCGACGACATCAGCGCCTTTGTTTTCAAGAGCGAACGTCCTTTCGATGGCGCTCGGCTGGAAAATTTCCTGAGCCAACTGGTGTACGTCTATGGCCCCGACATGTTGCGCTACAAGGGCATCCTGTTTGTCGAAGGCGCCGAGCACACGGTGGTCTTCCAGGGTGTGCATCAACTGATGGGCAGCGACCTTGGGCGCCCCTGGCAGGACCACGAAACGCGAGGCAGCAAAATGGTTTTCATTGGCAAAAAGCTGCCACAGGAAATTTTCATTAGCGGTTTAACACAATGTCTGGTATAACCTACTGCGTTTCATGAGGAGGGCAGCCAGTTAGCCTGACGGCGCAACCAGAATAAGTAGATGGCGTTGTACTGCTAAGGGGAAATCGGGCAATGAACACCACCCCGAATCCAGCCGATAGTATCCCTCTCTTTTTCCTTGCAATTTTCAGTAGAAGCTGTTTCCTGACCTGTTTCCGAAGCCTTCTCCTCAGGGCGTCATCCCGCCTGCAGCGGCTGTCAGCCGTTTCCGGCAACTGACTTATGAGCAGCAACAAAGCGGCCGTAGCGTTCGTCGCTACACTTGATCAAACCGTAGCCTTGAAAATAAGCGAAGTGGCAACTAAAACATCCCAACCTTCTACCGACAGCGACCTGCTGACCGAAGAGCAGCTCCTCAAGATGGGCGAAAAGGACTATATGAACAGCGCGCAGTTGGCGTTCTTCAAAGCCCGTTTGTACCAACTTGAGGTAGATTTGCTGAGAAACGCCGACGAAACCACGGAAAACCTGCGGGAAACCGTACTCGTTCCGGACCCGGCGGACCGTGCCACCATCGAGGAAGAGCATTCGCTCGAACTGCGCACGCGCGATCGCGAACGCAAGTTGTTGAAAAAAGTTCAGCAATCCATGGCAGACATCGACAAAGGCGACTATGGCTGGTGCGAAGAAACCGGCGAACCCATCGGCATTCCCCGTTTGCTGGCCCGCCCCACCGCTACCCTCTCGCTGGAAGCTCAGCAGCGCCGCGAGCTCAAACAAAAGCTTTACGGCGACTGACCGCCGGCGGTGCAGCGGCATCTCCAGACCGCATTTCAACAGGCGCATGAAATTTTTGTCATGCGCCTGTTTCTTTTTTGAGCTTCTTGCCGGAACCGGCGTCGTTTGCTGCTTCGCGCTCCCGGCGAACTGACGGGCTTGCTCCGTCCCCTCAGGCATTTACACAGCAGCGGTGAAAACACAGCAGCTGTTATGGATGTATCAACAAATACAACAGTTCACCTGCATGTTAACGTTGATAAAACCTACTTGGATACAATACATCATTGACTGCAGACGACGCTTGCAATCAGCACCCCCTTGACACAAAAGACAGGAAAACCAGGAAATGTTTCGTCTTTTTGGAAAAAAGAACGAAGAACTGACAGCTACTGAACCGACTAGGCCGGAGCAGCGGGGGGTTGCACACACTCCTGTCTCCCCGTCTGCTCTGGTCGACGTTACTAACAATCCCCCTTCTTCTACCGAGACGGCGTTGCCGACGACTGGCGACAGTGATACCACGCTCGAAACCGAAGAAGCTGCCATTTTGTTTGCCAATGGCCAGATCGATGTGGCAGAACGCATGCTACTCGCCGCCACTGCCGATGCGCCTGGCAGCCCGGCCAAGCCGCTGGCTTGGTGGATGCTGTTTGATCTTTACGTAGCCAGCGATCAACCGGATCGCTTCGATGTGCTGGCCCTGGCCTATGCTCGGCGTTTCGAGCGCTCACCTCCTGTATTCACCCAGGCAAGCAGCGCTCTGATCATTGACGGCGCGGCGCGCTCCAGCCTGCCGGTGATCAGCTTTTCTGGCGTTCTGGACGACAACGTCAGCCGCCAGATAGAACGCCTACACAAATTACGTGCCAATCATGGCTCCCTGCGCCTAGACTTCGCGCGCGTCACGGCCGTGACTGCCAGCGGCTGCGAACTGCTGGAGCAAGTTCTGTGTATGCTGGCAAAGGACGCGTTTCCGGTACTGCTGTCCAGTGCCGAAGACATGCCCGGGCATATCCGCTCTCTGATCGCGAACACCAGCCAGACAACCTCAAGTGTCTGCTGGCTGCTGCTACTCGAGATCCTGCGCCTGCAGAACCAGCCCCAAGCGTTCGAAGACGCCAGTATGGAATACTGCGTCGCCTTCGAAGTATCGCCGCCGACGTTCGTGGCACCAGCCACGTCTGCAGCCGAACTGTCTGTCGGCGCAAAAGAGTCATTGCCTAGCGACCATCAAACTGCCTTTCTCATGCCACCCATGCTGGAAGGTCAACTCGAGCCACTGATGATCGCGCTAGCCGCGCACGTCATCCAGCATGAGCCGGCCCTAATTGATTGTTCACGCCTGAACCGGGTTGATTTCAACGCTGCTGGGCAACTGCTCAGCTGCCTCGCGCCACTGGCCGGGCGCACCATCGAACTGCACTCCGTCAGCCACTTGGTCGCCATCCTGTTCGACGTCGTCGGTCTAAAA
>JBBSSV010000163.1:0-4718 GCA_038241705.1 Burkholderiales bacterium
GGGTAATAACCGAAGTGCCGCACACCATGCTGCTGCAAGGTCTGCATCCATTTCACTAGGACAGCATCATCGATAGCCACGTTGGGCTGAGAACGCCAGTCACGTGCCTGCAGTTCAAACACCGAGCGTTCCAGGGCCCCAGGACGCTTTGCTACTTCGTCAACCAATCGTGCCAGCCAAGCATTGGAGTCCTTCAGTTCTGTTCCTTCCATCAAGGGCATGGCCATGGGAGCAGTCCAGTCATAGCTTTCCAGAAAATCATCCAGATTCTGGGCAAACCATGTTTCGCTGTGGGGCTCCAAAATGGGCTCTGCATAAATATTGCGCGCCGTCTTGATTTCTGGTCCGCGTTTTGCTCGTACATGCTCAGCTAGTTCAAGTGTGAAATCCACCAGATGACGACTCTTGAAACGTGTCCAGCGTTGCAGCAACACCTTATCGCTGCGCAGGCGCGCAAGATCGTCGCCCAATCCTGCTGCCTTGTATGCTGCCAGTGCCGCCGGGCTTGCGTCTTCGAAGTCAGAGAGCAAGGCATCGTCATGAAACAGCAGCCCGGAAAAATAGGCGTGACCAGCGAGATCTTCGTAAATCTCTATAATTTGCTGGCGGGCCTGGGCATCAAAAGGTGACAAGCGCTGATACTGATCTGGATCGATCGTGGTCTTGCCGGTTTCAGGATCCCATTTCTGAACACGCTGCAAGGCCGGATCAAGGTCGAAGGACAGGACCGGCATCCAGGTATAGACCTCGACCCCGGCGCGGGTCAGCAACTGCCACGAAGCGCGGCCAAACAAGTCAGCCCGCATGGGGAGGTGGCGATTAGGAAAATACAGGGATTGCACGGTGCCATCCCCTTTGGGGTCGGCATAGGCTTGCAGGAAAACCGTGGTGATACGCATATCCTTGATTCTTTGCACCAGGACGCCGAGATTTTCATCCATCTGCTCGGGATCCGGGTCATAGACATAATCCAAGTCCACGTGGGCGACGCGCATATCCGATTTTTCCTGAATGGAACTCAGACTGCGGGCCAAGCTGGACGTCGACGGATTGCCATCCAGCAAATGTCGTGCGCCATGTTGTAGATCACTCATTGTGCTCAGGCCATCTTCCAGTGTCAGCGCAAGTTCATAGCCGTTGTCTCCGATGATCTGGAGGGCCGTGCCATTGCTTTGTCCGTAAGGCCATACCCATACGCGCGGTGCCTGGCCCGTGATTTCTTCCAGCCGCTTGCTGATGGCCTGAACATCATGTTGAATACGTTGCTTGTATTCTTCCCTGGTCTCATAACGTGCTGCCTGCTTGTCATACATGCGGTAAGCAGCCTTGGGCAACAGATTTCCCTGAGGCGTGGCCATAACTCCCTTGTGTGAATCTTCGCTGTGAGCTGCGAATTCGACCAGCCCCGAAGCCGCGATTTCTTTCAGCTGCGCCGGATTGGCAAACCTTTCACGCGGCACTTTCAATCCGCCAAAGTCAATAGGATGACCTTCATCTGCGCCCAGCCACACACCAACCGGGGCAAAGACCGCAGGCCAGCGGTAAGCCTTCAGGATGGGTAGGACCCGCTCGGCAAAGCTGCTGTAACCATCATCAAAACTAAGCAAGACTGCCTGATCCGGCAGCGCGAGGCCGCCTTGGCGCGCCGCCAGGATTTGATCAACGGAAACAGCCTGGTAACCATTTTGTTTCAGCCATGCGAGTTGCTCAATCAAGTTCGCAGTCCGTACCGACATGAAACGGTTGTCGGCAGGCCCATCTTCCACCTCATGGTAAGCCAGGGCCAGAACCTGCCCTGGAGGCCATGGCTTTTCTTTCAAGGAAACAGGCCGCTCTTGCGGCGCAATGAAGGGAGGTGGCGTGTCGCTATGCGCACAGCCGGCTGCTACTGTTATTGCTAACAGCAATAACAAGTATCGAAGACAAGAAAACATGGAAGCCTTATTAAAAACGGTAGTTGAGATCGAAACCCAGCCGGTACTCTTTTTCTTGGTCGCCGTCATAGGGCCGGCGGGAAACTGAGAGAAGAACACCGCCATCAAAGCGCTCATCAAACCTTAGGCGCTGTCCATAGCTGGCTTGAATAATGCTGTCGGTGCCGTAGCTCTTTTGGTAATACGCGCCGGCATCCAGTTGCACCTGCTGGCTCCAGTTGGTTTCGTAGCGCTGGAGCAGCACGTGATTGAAGCGTAAACTTGCCACTGCGCTGGCATCGCGCTTAGGGTTGAAGTACGGTACGTCATTGCCTTTGCTGTTATGACTCAGGTTGGTCTCGATGCCCGCGTCCAGGGAATGTCGAGCGGCAGTGCGCAGTCGCTGACTGCCTTCCAGGCCCAACTGCCAGCGCTGGTTGCTGTCGCTGAAATGTACGGAGGAAGCAGCCAGTCGCCATGCCCGACGTTCGCTTTCGCGCCAACGCAGATAGCCGCCGATGCTGTCGGCTGACACATCGCTGTTCAGCGCGCGCAAGGGAGTGTCTTGAGACAGGCGCTGGGCATTCCAGCCGTACTGCCAGTGATCGTCGACATCATGGATGCCGGCAACGCGTAGCCCCAGCTTTTCTCCCTGCCCATAGTCATGGGCAGAAATCTCAGCTTCGACGGTATGGTTGCGTGCTCTCCATTCAACCCCGCCCCGTACAGAGCGATGACGAGCCTTACCCTCTTCAAACTCTCCAGAGCCAAAGCCGCCGCCGGCAAACAAACGCCAGTTGTCCTGCAACGGGGCGCTATAAGCCAAGGCATCGACACCCATTTCACTTTTGCCCACGACGCTTTCCTCGGGCTTGATCCCGCGATAACCAGAAATGCGCAATTCCGGCATATGGTGAATCTGACGCAAGCGATCAAGCCGCTTGGCGCCCAAGCTTTCAGGAAAGCGCTGGATGACGTCGCCTGCCAACACATCGAGTTGAACCCACTCCTGCAAACTCAGAGCCACCATGCCCTGCTCGATCTCAAGCTCTAGCGCCCGTGGGGAAGTGTTTTCTGCAATCTTGAGTTGTTGCTCGGCGAGTCGTGGCCAGCCGCGCAACCTATAAACTGATGCTTTACCAGTGCGCAGCTGCGTATTGCCCGGCGCTAGCTCGGATAGCCTTTTGTAAGCTGCCTGCGCTGCAGACGTGTCATCTTGATAAAGAAAAGAATTGGCCTGCAAAAACTGTGCATCCAGCCATGCGTCATTGGGTTTTCCGACCGGGCTTTCGGAGGTATAGCGGTAGGCGGGCGTAGCTGTAACAAGTTGCTCCGTCAGCTTGTGGGCCTCTTCCCACTGATTGCTTTCCTGTAGAGCGTAAAACAAGCCCTGATGGTCAGCCATCCATAAGTCGTCCTTTGGGCTTTGCGTGGCGATGACTTGTCGATACAGTTGGACGGATTCACTTGGTTGCCGCTCATACAAGAGCGCGCTTGCCACCCAACGTTGTGCATACGGCGGCAGCGAAATCCCTTCTTCTTGCAACTGTCGATATTCTTGCACCAGCTCTTTCATGTGCATGCGAGCATGCAAGGCACCCAGGCGGTCGATGCGAACGCGCAGATAATCCTGTTGCGCAGGCTCCAAGGTCTGCCATTGTTTCAAGAGGACACCTGCCTTTGCCAATGCTTGGTCAGCAATCACGAACCGCTCATCTTCGCGACGGGTAGCGAATTCTGCCAGCTGGATTTTTTGAGCCAGCGCGTCACCTTCAAGACGGCGAATATCGGCGGGCTTAAGCAAGCCTGGCCGTTCTTGTGCGAATGCAAGCGCTTGCTCAGCCAGACCTGCTCGCTGCAGTGAAAATACATATTCCCGCTGAACATCGGTTTGTTCACCCGCCTGATCATGGGCGCGATCATATTCGCGCAAGGACGCATATTCGCGACCAGATCTGGCCAGTACATAGCCCAGGAGCATGCGTGGTTCGACATCCTCGGGGTTTTTCTTCAACAACCCCTGTGCTTGCATAAGCGCTTGCTTGGCTTGACCAGCATCCGCCAGAGTTTGTACGCGTGCAATTTGGAAATCGAATCTTGATGGTGCAAGGCGCTGCGCTTGTGCATAAGCGTCGAGCGCTTGAGGCCATTGCTGCTGATTACGCAAGGCGCGCGCGGCTGTTGCGTGCACCTCCATCCTGTCACGCAACACTGTTGAGCCGTATAACTCATAAAGGCGGATGACTTCTTCGTCCTTGCCTGCCCATCCTGAAATCAGCAACTGGTCTGCCAGCATCTGGCTGCCGGGCGCGCTTAATTTGCGCAGGTAGTCCAATGCTGGCTCATACTCTCCTGTGCGCGCTCGCTGGACTAGATTGTCGTAGGATTGTTCTGCCTGCGCCGATGTGTAACACAAGGCCAGTGCACATAAAAAAATCCCCTTTTTGCGTGGATAAATTCGGGCCATTCGTGCCCACAAGTTGACTTCTTTTGAATTCACAATGATTATTTCTGTAAGTAAGTACAAAACCAATACATCAGGCCAATGGAAGGATTAATTTCACACCTCCTAAAAACCTGAATGTTTAATTAAAATTGAACCATAGGATATAAAACATCCCCCCAGTAAAATCTTGCCCTCAAGAACCGCTTCGAAGTAAATTTTGAAGGATAATTCTATTATCAATACGAAACTTTAACTGTTATTTTTTTTAATATATATGTGAATTAAGTTAAACATTTATTATCACAATGTAAGTTTTTTCCACATGGAAATTTATGAGCAATGTTTAATTTCCATGTGGA